>CALXWV010000011.1 GCA_944392515.1 uncultured Clostridia bacterium | reverse complement strand
AGATGCTGAAAAAATTGAGGTGATTTATAATGCCTGTGATATAGAGAAGATTCAAAAAATGTCAAATGAGAAAATAGAAAATGAAAAAATATATGAGCTATTAAATAATAATAGTGGAAAAATAATAATGAATGTAGGCAGACTTACATATCAAAAAGGTCAAAAACATTTAATAAAAGCATTTAAAGAAGTAAAAAAGAAAATTCCTGCTGCAAAATTAGTAATTCTTGGAAAAGGAGAACTAGAAAGAGATTTAAGAGACTTAATAAAGGAATTGCAATTAGAGGAAGATGTAATTTTACTAGGTTTCTTTGATAATCCATATAAATATTTAAAAAGAGCCGATATATTTACTTTTTCATCAATGTTTGAAGGACTAGGAAATATACTGTTAGAGGCAATGGCTTGTGGGTTACCAATTATTTCTACTGACTGCGAATATGGACCAAGAGAAATAATAGCCCCTAATTCTAATCTTAAAGGTCATATAAATGATATAGAAGAGGATGAATATGGAATATTAGTTCCAGTATGTGAAGATGTTAAAAATAAAAATATTATTGAAAATACTAAGCTAACAGAAAAAGAAAAAATATTAGCTAGAGCAATAATCGAATTACTTAATAATAATGAAAAAAGAAAAGAATATTCTAAAAAATCTCTAAAGAGAATACAATTTTTTTCTATGGAAAAAAATAAAAAGGAATGGGAAACTTTATTTGAAAAAATATGATATTTTATAAGGAGAAATAGTTATGAGAGTTGCAGCTATTGTGGTAACGTATAACAGAAAAAAATTATTAATGGAGTGCTTAGATGCGATATTAGAGCAAACATTTAAAGTATCTAAAATTATAATTATAGACAATAATTCAACAGATAATACATATGAGGACTTACTAAGTAAAGGGTATATAGATAATGAATGCATTAA
The DNA here is from genome assembly GCA_944392515.1 of uncultured Clostridia bacterium. Taxonomy (GTDB): domain Bacteria; phylum Bacillota; class Clostridia; order TANB77; family CAG-508; genus CAG-793. The sequence continues at coordinate 35,443 of CALXWV010000011.1, read as the reverse complement.
ATATATTAAAATAGAGAAAAATATAGGTGGAGCTGGTGGATTTTATGAAGGAATGAAATATGCTTATAATAAAAATTATGACTGGCTATGGATAATGGATGATGATACAATACCAAATAAAGATTGTTTAGAAAATCTAATAAAAATGTTAAAGAAAATAGAAGATAAAGAAATTAGTTTCTTAGCAAGTGAAGTTTACGGGGTAAATGGAGAGCCTATGAATGTTCCGCAAATAGATAGTTCTTTAGACGAGAATGGTTATCAAGGATGGTATAGATACTTGGAATATGGAATTGTGAGAATAGAACAGGCGACATTTGTATCTTTATTAATAAATAGACGAGCAATAGAAAAATGTGGACTTCCAATCAAAGAATATTTTATATGGGGAGATGACACAGAATATACTAGGAGAATAACAAAATATTTTGGAAAAGCATATTTCGTTGGTAAAAGTAAAGTATTACACAAGAGAAAAAATGCAAGAAATTTAACATTAATTAATGAAGATAACAGTGATAGAATAAAGAATTATTTCTATATGATTAGAAATAACTTGATAAATGCAAAGCTTTATCGAGGAATAAAGGGGGTTGTAAAGACTTTATTAGAAGATGTAATATTATCCTGTAAGATTCTATACAAAAATAATAAATTTAAAGGAATGAAATTTATAACTATATATAAAGGAATATTTGCTTATATTTTTAAAATGTATGATAATAAAAATATTAAAAATAGATTTAAATTAAAGTGAGGATATTATTGAAAAAAGTGATTAGAGTTTGATTAGAGATTATAAAGGAATATATTAATGATATTATGTATGTTAAAGAATATGAAAAAAAGTGTAATTTAATATACAGAAAATAAAATTGAAAAAAAACGGAAGTTGTATTTGATATATATATATATCATAATAATTTCAAGTAAATTTCAATATTAGAAATATACTGGATTATTGAAAATTTTCGAATGCATTGGAGTAGGTATAAAAAAATAAAAAAATTAGAATATAATGCAATGAAAATTGCATATACATATTAAATTATATTTATATTATTACTTTTTTTAAATAAATAAAAATTTTTTAATATTACAAAAAATTAATCGCTTTGTAACCAAAATTAAATATTAAAATGTTAAAATATAATCAATAATGTAAAAAATGGAGGAAAAATGTTACCTAAAAGAAAATGGCTTAAAATATTGATTATATTTTTAATCTTATTCATTTTGTTATATGCAATAGGAATGAAAGATGAAGGGATAATCATAAAAAATAAAGATATAAAAGAATTAATTAGAGAAACAGAGTGCATAAAAGCTCAAAATACATCAACCGGTATTACATATTATGTGTCGCAAGACGGAACTTCAATAGATGGTACAGATATAAATAATCCAATGTCTTTTGAAATAGCAAATGGTAAAAAATACTATGGTGGGGATAAAGTACTTTTAAAAAGAGGAGATACATTTTATGGATTGCTAAATTTCGAAGTTGATGCGAATGAAAATAATTTATTTTACGTTGGAAGTTATGGAGACGAAAGTTTAGAAAAGCCTAGAATAAGTGGAGCAGCAGTATTAAGCAATACAAATGCTTGGATATATGAAGATGGTTTATATAAATTAGATATGTCAAGCAAAAAGGATTTTATTGGAATTTCAAATGAACTAAAAGGTGAATATAATGTAGGATCTTTTATAGATGAGCATGGAGAAATTCATGGAAATAGAAAGAAAAATAAAGAATTACTAAAAGATAATTTTGATTTCTATTGTGAAGATAGATATTTATATTTAAAATGCGATTCAAATCCTAGTGATATACTTGGAAAAATAGCAATTACATTTCAAAATAGACTTGTAAATGTTTCTTCAAATATGATATTAGATGGAATTATAATAGAAAATACAGGAGTACATGGAATTTCTAAAAAACAACATCCTATAGAAAATGTCTGTATTATGAATTGTGTAATTCAAAATATAGGTGGATCATATACGTCTAATGGAGGAAGATATGGAAATGGTATTGAATTTTGGCATCAATCAAAAAATACATTGGTTCAAAATTGTATTATAAGAAATGTTTATGATGCAGGATATACTTGTCAAGGTAATAGTGTATCAGACGGGTTTTATAATAATTATTGCGAAAATAATATATTTATAAATTGCACATACGCTTTTGAATTTTTCTGCCATAATAATTATACATATGATAATATTCATTTTAGTGATACAAAAGTAGAAAATAACATTGTAATTAATCAAGGAAAAGGTTGGGGATTTGAATCAAGAGATGATAAATGGCAACCAGCAGATTTAGTTATATGGCAAATTGTAAATGAAGAAAATGGATTAACATATAGAAATAATAGATTATATAATAGTAGAGCATTATACTATAAATATCCTACAGTTCCTATAGAAACATATAAATCATTATTAAATTCAGACGACAATATTTATTATAATAACGAAAATACTATGACATATATTTCAGATAAAAGTTATAATGATATTACAAAACTTGATGAATTTGGAATAGATACTAATTCAAGCTTTTATAACCTATCAGACTCAGAAATAGAAGAAATATCAAATGAAGAAATATTAAATTCAAATGATTATGATGAAATAAAAGCATATTATGATAACTTTGATATTAAATATAGAAATAACCATTGGGTACAAGATACAACTTCATCTATTGATGAGATTATGAATGAAGAGGAATATAATAATTTGTTAGAAAATAGTACAATTAATGCATCATATACTGAGCTTAAAAATGCTATTAGCAAATTAAGTGAAAATGTTGACACAGTATCTCAAGATAGTGTATCATATAGCTATGAATGTTTATATAATTTTATCAGCACAATAGTAAATGAATATAACAATAATAGCATAAGCATTGAGGAAAACATATTATTAGAATTGATAGAAAAATTAGATAATATAGCAGATAAATATAAAGAAATTTATTCTTATTATATTACTGAAGATAGTATTGAATTAGATACAGTAAAAAATGATTTAAATAACACAATAGACAAATACAATAACAATTTGGATTTGGATATAGGATCTTTAGAGAATATAATTATTAAAATAAGAGATTTATATAATAACAGCATAACTACAGATAATGTTTATGAAAACGTATTAAATAAAAATAGAATTATATATATAACTAACATTGTAAATAGTATTATAGACAGTAAAATAAATGATTTTGTAGCAGAAGAAAAAGGAAAGATACAAGTTGAATTTGATAGAGATATTTATGAACCTACAAATGAAAATATTACTGTAACATTAATTACTGGAGATAGTACTAAGATTACTAATAATGAAGGAAGCAATAAACATACATTTTACGAAAATGGTAAGTTTACATTTGAATTAGATATTAAAGGAGTACAATTTTCAGTAGAAGTTACTATTGCAAATATTAATAAGGATTACACAATAGAAGATGGATATATTAGTAATATTTCAAATAATACCTTAGCAAATACATTAAAAGATGAGCTTAATTTGAATAATTATACAATTTTACATAATGGAGAAGAATTAGATTTAAGTAAAGACATAATTTCAACTGGGGATATTTTGAAATATGATAACAAAGAATATACCTTAATAGTAAGTGGAGATGTAGACAAGGATGGTAATTGTGGAATAAGAGATTTAGTAAGTCTTAGAAAATGCTTGTTAGATTATACAAAATATGATACTATTGAAGAGATGGCAGCAGATACGAATCAAGATGATAACTTAGATATAAAAGATTTAGTTGGAATGAGGAAAATAATATTAAACTAAAGGAGAAAGCAGATGAAAAAAGTAAATTTAAAATTTATTGTAAGCACAATTATATTAATGTTAATTATTTCAATAGCTTCAGCAGTTAAAGCGGCTAATGGTTCTTTAACAGTAAAGATAACGCCTGATGCATCTAAAGCTATTACAGATCAAAAAGTGTATGTTACTTTAAGTCTAAAAGATTTTAATAATGTAGAAACAACATGGCCAATGGCAGCAGAAGGAAACTTAGAATATGATAAAACAATATTTAGTAATGTAAGTATTGAAGGACTAAATGGTTGGTCTGCAAGCATTAATCAATCAGGAAAAATTTTATTAGATACAGCTAGTGTTAAAGATAATACAGATATAGCAAAAATCACATTAACTATTAAAGATAGCAAAGCTTCTTTTAGTACAGATATTAAAGTAACTTCTTTTGCATTAACTAATGGAACAGATTCTGAAGATAATGAAAATGTAAATATTGAAAATATGAATTTGACTGCTAAAGTTACAGTAAAAGTTAATAACAATGAAGAAGATAACACACAAAAGCCTGGAGAAGATGAAAATGAAGGCAATAACAACAATGTAAATAATGAACCTACAGAAGATGAAGATAACAAACAAGATGAAAATGTAAACAATAATCAAAGTAACAATCAAAACGATGATAAAAACAACAATGAACAAAGTGGAACAAAAAATGAAATTAAAGGAAATACTATAGAAAAAGTAGATGATCTAACAGTTGCAAAAGATCCTATACCACAAACAGGATTTAATTATACAATAGTTGGAGTTATAGCTATAATAATTATTGTTTCAATTATTGCATTTATTAGATATAAAAAATTTTATGATTAAGTAAAAAAGCAAAAGGGGTTAACTAAGAATGGAAGAAGAGATTGATTTAAAAAACGTAATACACATGTTTTTAGAAAGAAAAATAGCAATTCTAATTATTTTACTTGTTTGTATTGCTCTAGGATATGTTTATACTACATATTTTGTAAATCCTATGTACACTGCAACTTCAACAGCAATACTTACAAGTAATACTGAAACTGAAGAAGGACAAACTGCAGTTACTCAAAGTGAAGTCACATTAAATAATTCGCTTTTATCTACTTATAGAGGAATAGCTACAAGCGATTCAGTTGTAAGTACAGTTATTTCTAACTTAGGCTTAAATATTTCTGCTGAAGCATTAAAAAGCCAAATAACAGTAGCATCTGCTACAAACACACAGATTATTCAAATATCTGTTGAAAATGATGATCCAAGTCTTGCAGCTAAAATTGCTAATGAAATAAGAAAAGTATTTACAGATAGAGTAGCAGAACTATATGATATGCAAAATATTAAACCTTTAGATGATGCAAAAGTTCCAACAGAACCAAGTAATATAAATCATGTTAAAGATATATTATTATTTTTAGCTGGAGGTATTGTTTTGTCTGTAATATATGTTGTTTTAGCTAATCTTTTAGATAACACAGTAAAAAGTAGTAGTGATATTGAAAAAGCAATTGGTATAAATGTTATTGCTGAAATACCAATTTATGAATTTGGCAGAGGGAGGAAAAAATAATGAGAAAAGAAATAATAACTCAATCAGATCCTAAGTCTCCTATATCAGAAGTTTTTAGAGCTTTAAGAACTAATATTCAATTTATGAATAAAGCATCAGATTGCCAAACAATACTTACTACTAGTACTGTACAAGCTGAAGGTAAAAGCTGGATTTCTGCTAATTTAGCAACTGCATTTGCACAATCAGGAAGCAAAACATTAATTATTGATGCAGATATGAGAAAACCAAGACAACATAAAATATTTCAAATGAATAATGTGCCTGGTCTTTCTAACTATTTATCTGAAATAAATGATTTAGGTAGAAGACAAAAAATAGATGGTATGAATTGTGTAAAACAAACAGAAGTAGAAAATTTATATTTGTTACCTTCTGGAAATATACCACCTAATCCATCAGAACTATTAATGTCAGATAAGATTATTGAACTTATTGATGAGGTTACTAAGAATTTTGATGTTGTAATTTTTGATGGTGCTCCTTGTTTATTAGTAACTGATTCTACAATTATTTCTAGATTAGTAGATAGTACAATTTTAGTTACAAGTTATAAATATACAAAAATAGATGACTTAAAAGAAGCTAAGAAGCGTATAAAAAGAGTTGGTGGAAATATAGCAGGAGTAGTATTAAATAGAGTTGAAATATCTAATAAAAAATATGAAGAAAAATATTACTATGCTAGTACATCGAATACGCCTTCATTACAAACAGAAAGAAGAGTAAGAAAAACAAATAGAAATTATGAAGATAACGATTCTGAAAATGATGAAAAAATAAAGAATGTATTTGAAAAAAATAGCAAAGAAGAGATTCATGGCATAAAAAAACAAGATACTAAGGTTGATGAATATATAAATGAGAAGATTAAAGATACTCAAAGACAAATACAAGATGAAATAAGGAGTACAAAATTTAAATCTAAAGTTGAAGTACCATCAGATAAAGCAAAAGAAATATTAGATAGTATAAAAAAATATAAAGATTAAAAAGATTTTGAAAGGAAAAGCTATTTATGATAGATACTCATTCACACATATTACCAAGTGTAGATGATGGAGCAAAAGATATTGTAGAAACCTTTAGAATACTTAATGAAGCCTGCGATGCAGGCTTTACTGATATTTTTGCTACATCTCATTATATTGAAGGTGAATATGAGTTTAATAAGACTGACAGAAAATATATAATAGATGCTATAATGCAAAAAGTTAATGATGAAGGGCTAAATATTAATATTCATATTGGTGCAGAAGGATATATATCTAATGATTTACCAGATTTAATAAAAGAAGGAGTTGTACCTACATTAGGTGAAAGTAGATATGTACTATTTGAATTACCATTAAGAGCAAAGGTAATGTACACAGATGAAGTAATCTTAAAGTTGACAAAAATGAATTTAATACCAGTAATAGCTCATCCAGAAAGATATGAATTAATTCAAGATGATCCTGGTATTGCAATCGATTGGATAGAAGCAGGTGCTCTACTTCAATGTAATTATGCAAGTATCATTGGAAGATATGGTAATACAGCTAAAGAAACATTATATAAACTTTTAGATGCAAATGCTGTTCATTTTTTAGGTACAGATAACCATAGAGCTGGTAGTATATATACTAGAATGGATGAAATTAAAAAAGAGTTTAGAAAAAGAATAGGAAGAGATAAATTATATGAATTAAGTGAACTTAATCCAAGATGTATATTAAATAATGAAGAATTTGAAATTGAAATGCCAAAGAGGATTAAGGGAAAAAGAAGATAAAGAAGGCGGTAAGAATACTGTCTTTTTTCTTCTACTTTTTGCAAATATTTTATGAAAGATTTAAAATAGATGAGTTAGAAGCAGTAATACCAGTAGATACAAGTGTCATAGATTAGATAAAAGAAATAATGAATTAAGAGATTTTACAGAAATGAGATGTAGTTTTTTAAAACAATAAACTATGTTTTATAAAGTAAGCAAAAAATATAAAACGTGTTGAAACATTTGACATTAGAGGATTAGAAAAAAGAATAAAAAAAATTGCCTACATTTACTTGAAACATACCGAGAAGAAAATAATAAAGACCTCGTATTGACAGATAAAATAGAAATAGATATAATAGATTTGAAAAAAGAAGAAGCGAATAGAATAAAATAAAAAAGGAACAATAATTATTAATTATAAATGATTCAAATATCTATGATGTCAGGAAAATAATGAAGAAGGAAAAATGCTACAAGAATGAATAATTTAGAAAGGATAAAGTATAAAATGAAAACTATAACTAAGAAACAAAAGTTAATTATACTAATATCAATAATTACGATAATAGTAATAATTGGATTAGTATTAGGGATGAACGCTATAAGAGTAAATTTAGCAAATAAAAAATATAATTCTTCAAATGGTAGTTCGAGTAATGGAAATCTATTACCAGAGTATATAAAGGAAGGAATAACTTTAGCAGGTGTAACAGGAACATTGCACATATTAGATACATCAGATGCAACTGCAACTCCCGAAGATATAATATATGGAAAAACAGCATATGTAGATGGAAAGAAAATAACCGGAACTTATAGAACATTAGGTATGTGCCAAATAGGAGATTATATAGAATATGTGCCAAGTGGGACATATACATGGCAAGCTGAATATTGTTCAACAGTAAAAACACCTAAAACTGATGATGTAATATTAAACAGTTCAGATGCAAATTACAAGATTGAGAAGTGGAGAATATTATCAATTGATGAAGAAAATGGAAAAGTAGAAATGGTTCCAACAGAACCAACAAAGGGAACAGTGTACTTAGGAGAAGCTCAAGGATATAATAATGGGGTACAATTACTAGATGAAGCATGTAGTAATCTATATGGTGATAGCAGTAAAAACATAGAAGCAAGAAGTATAAAAGTAGAAGATCTAAGAGCAAAGATGACTGAAGCAGCATTAGAAGAAGCAAATAATAATGTATATAATGGAACAAAATATGGAAATCAAACAGGAAATGCATACCCAAACTGGAAAAATTATCCAAGTATTTATACAGAAGAAAAACTTAGTGTAATAAATGGAAATAAAAAGGAAAGTGGTCTTGGATTAAGTGAACAAAATGGACTAATAGGGCGAAATGATAAAGGAGCAACAAATTCAACTGGGTATATTATGGCCAATACAAGTATACAGCCATATCAGACATTTTGGTATGCAAGTAATGCATTTTTACAAACGGCATTTAAAAAATTAGAAAATGGAATAAATTACTATGATATATTTCTTCCAAATGGAACTAGTACATTATATTGGATGAGCTCACGATCTGTAGATACATTCTATGATTACTGTCATTTTATTATTACAACAATATATAATGGAGAGGTGGGGACGAGAATAGGTTATATGTTAGATTCGGGCTCACTTAGTAGCAGTGACAGTCTACCATTATTTCCTGTAGTTACAATAAATTCTAACGCTAGATTGGGTACAGGAGATGGAAAAACTGCCCAAACAGCATACGAGATTATTGAATAGAGAACGAAGATTGTAGTTAATTATATTTTTAAATTGTGTTTATAAATACAAGTATATCATTTTATAGTGAAATACTTGTATTTTTTTGCATTTTTTGATATATTTAGTGCGTAAAATAAGTTGATTTATTAATAAATAATAAAATAATAAAAGATGTGAGGTTAATATGGAAAAAATACTCTTTTCTGCATATTCATTAGATGTTGGAGGAATAGAAACAGCTCTAGTTACTTTACTTAAATATTTAGTAAAAGAATACGATATTACTTTAGTTTTAGAAAAAAAGCAGGGAGTATTTTTAGAAGACTTACCAAAAGAAATTAAAGTTATAACATATACTCCAAGCAGTATTAAAATTACTTTAATAAGGAAAGCAGTTAACTTGGTAAAACAATTAATATTTAAAGTAAAATATAAAAATAAATTTGACTTTTCAGCAGATTTTGCCACATACAGTATGCCTTCATCATTTGTAGCAAGAGTAGCTAGTAAAAATAACGCAATATGGATTCATAATAATTATATGAATTTTTATGATAATGACATAAAACAATATAGAAAATTCTTTAATAGCTTAAAAATACAAGACTTCAAGAAAATAGTTTTTGTATCTAATTTAGATAAGAAAGTATTTATTGCACAATTTCCAGAGCTTAATAAGAATACTGTTGTTTGTAATAACTTAATAGATTATGAAAAAATAAAAAAGTTATCTAAAGAAAAAATACCAGAAGAAGAACTTAAAAAAATATTAGGAGAAAGTCTAAAAAAAGATAGTAATGAACCAATTTTTATAAATGTAGGCAGACATGATGAAAAACAAAAAAAGATTTCGAGAATAATTGATGCTACTTACAAATTAAATAAAAATGGATTTAAGTTTAAAGTGCTTTTAGTTGGAAAAGGAACTAATAGTAAGGAATATAAAAAACTAATTGAAGAAAAAGGCTTAGATAATATAATAATGTTAGGAGCAAAAAAGAATCCATATCCATACTTTAAAATAAGTGATTGCTTTTTACTTTCTTCACAATTTGAGGGTTATCCTGTTGTATTTGTGGAATCTGAAATATTAGGCTTACCTATTATAACTACAGATGTATCAGATAGTAAAAAAGATATAGATGGAGTATATGGACAAGTTGTGGAAAAATCTGAAAAAGGCGTATATAGAGGTATGAAAAACTTCCTAGAAAAAGGAATAAAAACTAAAGATTTTGATCCAGAAAAGTTTAATGAAAATATTGTAAAAAAGATAAAAGAAATTATTGGATAAGAATAATAAAAAGTTATTGAAAGGAGAGTATAGCATTGCTATACAAGTATAATTCATGATTAGTATCATAATTACAGCATATAATGCAGAAAAAACAATTGAAAAATGCTTAAATTCAATATTAGATACACAGTATAATGATTATGAAATTATACTTATTAATGATGGCTCTATAGATAATACCGAAAAAATAGTTGAACTTTTTGCATCAGATAAAATTAGATATTATAAAAAGGTAAATACAGGAGTTGCAGATTCAAGAAACTTTGGAATAGATAAAGCAAGAGGAGATTATATTACTTTTGTAGATAGCGATGATTATGTATCTAGTAATTATTTTGAAGGAATAGATAAATATATAAATGAAGGAATAGATATAATCAAAAGAAAAGGAATTATTGTAAAAGAAAATAAAGAGGAAAAAATTAAAGGTGCTATTTTTGATGTAACAACTGGTGAAGATGCTTTTAATAAATTATGTTTTACAGATATATATTTAGATACACTTTGGTCATATATAATCAAAAAAAGTTTATTTATAGACAATAATTTATATTTTGAAAAAGACAGATTTCATGAAGATTTTGGATTACTTCCATTATTAATTTTAAAAGCAAATAAAATGGTATCGTTAGATAATTACGTATATTATTATGTTCAAACAGACAAAAGCATAATGAGAGAAAAAAATATGGATAAAACAATAAAAAAAGCAAAAGATGCCCTATACCATTATGATAATATTATAAATACGGTAGAAAATTACAACTTAAGTAACTTCACAAAGGAGAATGTACGTATATATTGCACAAATGCTATTCTTCTAAAAGTAAATGAATTAAATGGAAAAGAACAAAAATGGTATATACAAGAGCTTAAAAATAGAAAAGTGTATAGAAATATAAAGGTTAGAAATATTAAACAATTAATTAAAAAATTACTATTATTTATAAATGTAAAATTATATACAAAACTTTCCTGATTATAAATTAAGATATAAATAAAAATAAATAAATGAAAAAATATAAGGAGGCAAAATGCCTAAAGTAAGTGTTATAGTTCCGGTATATAATGTGGAAAAATATATAACTAGATGTTTAACATCATTAGTAAATCAAACCATAGATGATTTAGAAATAATATTAGTAAATGACGGCTCTACAGATAATTCAGAAAAATTAATAAAACAATTTAAGAAAGATTATAAGAACATAATATATGTAAAAAAAGAAAACGGAGGATTATCTAGTGCTAGAAATTTTGGTTTAATATATGCAACAGGAGAATATATAGCATTTTTAGATTCAGATGATTATGTGGATAGAACTATTTATCAAAAGATGTATGAAAAAGCGAAAGCTACAAATAGTGATTATGTTGAATGTGATTTTATATGGAAATATCCTGACCATGAAAAAATAGATGTGGGCTTTAGATATAAAGATAAAAAAGAAATGTTTGAAAAAGCAAGAGTTGTGGCATGGAATAAATTAATTAAAAGAGAAATTATAATAAATAATAAATTGGAATTTCCAGTAGGCTTGTATTATGAAGATGTAGAATTTTTCTATAAACTATTACCATACATCAATAATTTTTCTTTTGTAGAAGAGCCACTTATATACTATGTGCAAAGAGGTAATTCAATAGTAAATAAGCAAGATGCAAGAACAAAGCAAATATTTAAAGTATTAGATAATGTAATTAACTATTATAAAAAAATAGGGTTATACAATGAATACGAGACTCAAATAGAATACACTTATGCAAGAATACTATTATGTAGTTCGTTAAAAAGAATAATTCAAATACCAGACAAAGTAACAAGAAGCTTACTTTTAACTGAAACTTGGCAAAACTTAAATATTAAGTTTCCTAATTGGAAGAAAAATAAGCTACTTAAGAAAAATAATACAGTAAATGGTATTTTTATGAAGACAATGAATAATTTTAGCTTTAAAATTTATACGAAAATATTAAGACTATTTTGGAGATAAAAGGAACAAGTTTATGAACAAATTAAAAAAAATAAAAATGGAGAATATTATATACTTTTACATAATTATTTGCCCAATATTAGATATTGCAAGTTTCTTATTTAGAAATGCATTTGACACTAATATATCAATTTCAACATTTATAAGACCAATTATACCAATTATATTAGCTATTTACATATTTATAAAAGCAAATAAAAAGCATAAATTAATTTTATCAGGTATTGCTACTACATATTTAATATATGGCACAGTACATTTAGCAGTAACTAAAACATTTTTAACAGGGTGTTCTTATGGTGGTATACTCGAGGAACTTCAGTATGTAGTAAATTATACTTTCTTAATATTTAATTTAGTAGTATTTTATTATGTGTTTATTAATAAAAATTGGAGAAAAGATAATAAAGCTAATATAGAGGTAAAAAAAGAAAATATAAATAAAGAAATATTTATAAAAAATGAAAAAAATACAAAGGTATTTAACTTAAGAGTATCTATTTTAATAATGTGTGCAATATATATTGTAAGTATATATATAGCAATACTTACAGGCACATCATCTTACACTTATGAAGAAGAACAAATAGGATTTAAGGGATGGATAGAATCAGGAAATAGTTTAAGTGCGATACTTTGTATATCTACATTTTTAATACTACCTTTAATAAAAGAAAAAAAATATAGGATACCTACAATAATAGTTTTATTGTTAGTTGGAATATTCTTAGTAGCATTAATTGGGACAAGAGTTGGTCTTTTAGGCTTTTTTATTGCAATTGCAGTTTTTATTGCATTAGAAGTATTTTTTAGTAAAAATAAGATTGCAATAATTGGTTTTATTTTGCTAGCAGTAGCAGTAATTACAGTTGGTTTAGTTGGATCAAATACTTTAAGAAGAAGAAGTCAAATGAATGAATCACAATATGATATTATTGATGAAGCAAATGGAGAAGTAGGTCACATGACAGGAGATATGCTAGATATTAAAAACAGTATATTAGATGGAACTTTAGAGGATGGTTTTATGTCTGTTGCTCAGCAAAATGCAGTACTAAAACTTAATGAATATACAACTATTCACAATATAGCAGGAAATAATACAAGGCTTCAACAATTAATGTATAATTTTTACTTAGTATTAGAACAAAAAAGTATTTTAGGAATATTATTTGGAAATGGATTTGAAGCAAACTTTAGAGAAATGGTAATGGAAAATGAATTAGCAAGTTTATTATTTAACTTTGGAATATTTGGCTTTTTACTATATGCAGGCTCAATTTTAGCAATACTTATATTTGGCATTATAGATGTAATAAAAAGGCTAAAGAAAAAATTAGATACATCATATTTGATGGCAATTTCAGCATTAGGACTTTTAATTATATTATCATTCTTATCTGGTTACATATTCTTTAACTCATCATTAATTGCCATAATATCTGTAGTATGTATAATGATTCTAGATAATATTAATAAAGAAAAATTGCTCAAAGATAATAAAAAAGATATAATAAAATATTAAATATTAGTAGTTAAATGATGTTTAGATTTAAAAACTTTCATTTAGGAGGTGATAGTTTGAAAAAAATAATATTTGGTATAACTAGTTTAACAATAGGTGGAGCAGAAAGAGTATTAGTAGATTTAGCAAATAGACTTTCTTACGAATATAACGTAACTGTGTTTACAATTTATGATGGTGGAGAACTAAAAAAAGAATTAAATTCTAATATTAAAAAAATTGCTTTATATAGAAAGCAATATAAAGAATTAACTAAAATAGAAAAAATAAAAGCTTCATTAAAATTAATAATATACAAAAAGAAAATTTATGAAGCAATTATGAAAAGAGGATTTGATACTGAAATAGCTTTTTTAGAAGGACCTATTACAAGGCTATTTGCAGTAAAATCTAATGCTAATAATATAGCTTGGATACACAATGATATATCTAAAGTATATGGAAGCGGAATAAAAGCTAAAATAAAAAAATTAGTTGATGGAATAGAATACAAAAAATACAAAAGATTAGTATTTGTAAGTAAAGAAAATCAAAAGGATTTTAATAAAGAGTATAAATGGGCAAATAAAGAAAATGAAGAAATAATACGAAACTATATAGATTATAAAAAAGTATTAGAAAAAGCTGAAGAAAAGGTAGAACTTCCATATATAGATAAAGAAATTAATTTACTTACAGTTTGTAGATTAGTTGAACAAAAAGCATTAGATAGATTTATAAAAGTACAAAAAGCCTTAGAAGAAAGAGGAATACATACTAAAATATATATAGTTGGTGATGGTCCTTTAAGATATAATTTACAAAAAGAGATAGATGATGAGGGATTAACAGATAGATTTATATTATTAGGGCAAAAGGAAAATCCATATCCATATATAAAGTATTGTGATTATTTTTGCTTACTTTCATATTATGAAGGATATGGTATGGTATTAGAAGAAGCTAAGATTTTAAATAAACCAATAATACTTACTAATACTGCTGCTAAAGAATGTGCAAATGGATATAAAAAAGCAATAGTATTAGATAACAATTTTGAAGGAATAGTTAAAGGTTTAGAAAAAGAACTTAAAAGTGATAATATCAAATATTTAAATAATGAAAATGCTTTAGAATTAGAAAATATAAATGAAGAAGTACAAGAAAAAATCATAAGAAAAATTAAAGATATACTTTAAGTGCAAATTAATATTTAGGCAAAACTATTTAAAGTATATGAGTAGAAATTTAGGAGATAATGATGAAAATATCAATACTAACACCAGCATACAATAGAGGAGAAAAATTAAATAAATTATATACAAGCTTATTAGTAAATAATAATTCAAATGTAGATATTGAATGGCTTGTTATGGATGATGGTTCAACAGATAAAACTAAATATATAGTAACCAATTTTATTAAGCAAAATATAATTAACATAAAATATTATTATCAAGAAAATCAAGGAAAAATGGCAGCACTTAATAATTTAGTAAGATATGCAACAGGTGACGTAATAATAGAATGTGATTCAGATGATTATTTTACTGTTGGAGCTTTTGATACAATAGCAAAATATGAGGACAAGCTTCAAGATGGAATATATGCTTTAGTATTTTTAAAATATGATCAAAATGGTAATAATATGGGAAATAATTTTCCAGAAAACTTGCACAGAAGTGATATGTTTAGTTTATATTTTAGAGAAAATGTAACAGGTGAAAAAGCATTAGTTTTTAATAGCTATATTAGAAAGCAGTTTGAATATAAGTTAGAAGCTGATGAAAAATTTGTAACAGAAGCTAGAATGTATCATCAAATGGATTTAGAGTATGATGTTATTTGCATAAATGAGCCAATTATGATATGCGAATATCAAAAAGATGGATATTCAAAAAATATACTAAAAGTATTTAAAGAAAACCCTTTAGGATATTATGAATACTTTAGAGAAATATTAGAAATGGATTTAGCAGGAGTAACTTTGAAAAAAAGACTATATATATACAAGCATTATATACTATTTTCAATTTTAGCTGAAAGAGACCATGCAATAAGAAATGTAGCAGGACTTATAAATAAGATAATTGTGGCAATAATGTATTTGCCAGGATTGATTAAAACAAGAAAAATGTTTGATTTAAAAGATGAAGATAAAAAGGACGAGGACTTAGAAAACAAAGAAAAGCAAAAGAAAATAAAAAAAGCTGCTAAGGAAATTAAAAGAAATAAAAAAAATAAATAAATTAGGGGTAAAGATGAAAAATATACTAATATGCCTTGAAAAAATGGATATTGGAGGAGTAGAAACTTCAGTATTAAATCAAGTAATTGAATATAAGAAAAGAGGAATTAAGCCTATTGTAATTTCTAAAGCGGGTATTTTTACAAAATTTTTAAAAGAAAAAGGTATAGATTTTGAAGAAGTAGAATTTCCTTTAGAAAATAATATAGATATAAATAGAGTAAACAAAATAATTGATATAATAGAAAAATACAACGTAGAACAAGTTATTATAAATCAACTACCATGTATATTATCTGTGCTTCCAGCTTGCATTATAAAAGAGATTCCTTATGTTCCTTATGTTCATACACCACTTCAAGCTATAAAACAAGATGAAAACAATATGTATGACTGGTATGAAAAAACTTATTCATTTTTTAAAGACTTACTAAAAATATATTTTGAAAATGCAAGTAAAATAATAGCAATATCAAACCAAGCTGCTAAATATGTAAAAGAAAGATATCATGTTAATGAAGAAAAGTTTACCGTATTAAAAAATAGCATTAATTTAGATGAATATAAAAGTAGTAGTAATGAGAATAAAAAAGAAAAATTTGTATTAATTTCAAGACTATCTAATGAAAAATTACAATCAGTAAAAAACGGAATAGACTTATTTGATATATATAATAAACCTAATAAAGTTCTAACAATAGTAGGAGCTGGAGATAAAAGAAAAGAATTAGAAGAATATGCTAAAACAAAAATAAGCAAAGATAAAATAAAATTTATTGGTGCTAAAAATAATGTAAAAGAAATAATAGATGAAAATGATATTGTTTTAGGATTAGATAGAGTAATATTAGAAGCATTAGCTATGAAAAAGATAGCAGTTCAAATTGGTTATGATAATCTAAAGCAAGTAATAACTATGAAAAATATTGAGTTAGAAGCTAATGAAGGTTTTTGTGGAGAAAGCTTAGAAAGTACAGATATAGAAACCTTAGCAAAAGTTTTAGAAAATGAAAATATAAATGTAGAAGATAATTATGAGTTTGTAAAGGATAATTTAAGCATAGAAAAAAATATATATTTAGCAGAACCAATAAAACCAGACTATACAGATGCTAAATTAAAAATATTTGAACTAATTCAAAAAATACAAAATGAAAAAACAGAATTAGAAAAGGAAATTACACAATTAAAAAATATAGATAAAAATGAATTAAAAGAGTTAGATAAATTAAGAAAAGATTTAGAAGATAATAAAGCAGAATTAAATAAAATAAAAGAAAAAAAAGAAGAAATATATAAAGAATTACAAAGCGTATATAATAGCAAAAGATTTAAATTAGTAAATAATTTAGCTAAAATAATAAAAAAGTAAATAAAATATGACAAAGTTTGTAAAAACTTTGACATTACTGTAATTTTATACTATGATATATGAGAATATAGAAAGGAAAACATAATATGCAAAAAAATAATGATGAAAACAGAATAATAGTTGAACATGTATATAAAACATTTAATGTTTATTTAGATAAAGCAAATAGTTTAAAAGAAAAACTATTATTTTGGAAAAGAAATAGGAAAGAAACAAGAGAAGTTTTAAAAGATATAAATCTTACTATAAAAAATGGTGAAGCTGTTGCTTTAATTGGAGTTAATGGAAGCGGAAAGTCTACTTTACTTAAACTTATGACAAAAATTATTTATCCTAATAAAGGAAAAATTACAACAAAAGGTAAATTAACCTCACTTCTAGAATTAGGAGCAGGATTTCACCCAGATTTTTCTGGTAGAGAAAATATATATTTTAATGCTTCTATATTTGGCTTAACTAAGAAAGAAATAGATAACAGATTAGACAAAATAATAGAATTTTCAGAACTTGGAAATTACATAGATAATCCAGTAAGAACATATTCATCAGGTATGTATATGAGACTTGCCTTTTCAGTTGCAATAAATGTTGATGCAGACATTTTGCTTGTAGATGAAATCTTATCAGTAGGTGACCAACATTTCCAAGAAAAATGTTTAGCAAAAATGAAAGAATTAAAAGCTGAAGGCAAAACTATGGTATTTGTAACACATAGTTTAGGTTCTGCAAGAGAATTATGCGATAGAGCAATATGGCTTAATAAAGGTGTAATTCAAATGGATGGAAAAACTGATGAAGTTATAGATGAATATTTAAAACAAACAACTTAATGGTTAAATAAAAAGATACAATAAATAAAATATAAATTAAGTTATATGCAATAATATAAAAATGAAATATCTAAGCTTAGAAAGGATACATGAATGAATATTTTTAAAAGATTATATGATTATAGAGAAATGCTTAAAACAAGCATAAAAAAAGATATAGGTGGTAAATATAAAAACTCATTTTTAGGAGTACTTTGGTCATTTGTAAATCCACTTTTGCAAATTATAGTTTATGCAATAATATTTCCACTTATAATGAAAAATGATATAGAAAACTATGTTGTATTTATGGTTTGTGGTCTTATTCCATGGAACTACTTTTCAACTGTAATTAATAGATCATCATTTACAATGATAGAAAACGGTAATATATTAAAAAAAGTATACTTTCCAAGAGAAATATTACCAATTTCAGTTGTAACTAGTGAAACTGTTACATTTTTAATATCTTCAATATTAATACTATTATTTACATTTGGATATGGATTAGGATTAACAATTAATGTTTTATTTTATCCATTAGTTTTATTAGTACAATATGTACTTTTACTTGGTATATCATTAATAGTATCAAGTGTTACTGTATACTTTAGAGATTTGCAACATTTTATAGGTGTACTTTTGCAATTATTCTTCTATGCAACACCAATAGTTTATGCTGTAGATGCTATACCTCAGAATTTTCAGTGGATACTTAAATTTAACCCAATGACATACATAATAGAAGGATATAGAGATATTTTCTGGGGACAAACTATGCCAGAAGTTGGAACATTATTTATAGTTTTAGCAATAGGAATAGTGCTTTGCATATTAGGATATTTAATCTTTAACAAACTTCAAAAGAGATTTGCAGAAGAGTTATAAAATAAAAATGGGATGTTAGAAAGGAATAAAAAATGAATTTTGACTTTTCAAAAGAGCCAGGAAAAAAATTAGAAAAAATAGATTTTGAAAACATAGATGATATAGAGCCACTTATATCTATTATTATGCCTTTTTACAATGATAAGGAACATATAGAGCAAACAATAAATAGTGTGCTTAATCAAACTTTTCCAGCTTTTGAAGTAATAATTGTAGATGATGGTTCTACTGATAAAAAGAGTTTAGAAAAATTAGATGAAATACAAAAATTAGACAATAGAATAAAAGTATATCATAAGGAAAATGCAGGAGCTTCTGTTGCAAGAGATTATGGTGTAAGCAAATCAAGCAAAACATCTAAATACATAGTTCTATGTGATAGTGATGATTTATTAAATAAGACATATTTAGAAACTGGATTTTGGACTTTAGAAACTAATAAAAAAGCTTCATGGGCATATAATGATTCTATTGGATTTGAAGGAATAGAATATACTTGGAATAAATGGTTTGATGCTAAAAAAATGAAAAAGCAAAATGACTTAGTTATAACTTCAATGATTAGAAAAGATGCATTTAATGAAGTTAATGGCTTTAATATAAATGAAAAGAATGTTTATGAAGATTGGAATTTATGGCTAAAACTAATTGCAAAAGGACTTTTTCCAGTTCATATTAATTATTATGGCTCTTGGTATAGAAGAAAAAAAGAAAGTGAATTAAATAGAGCAAGATTGAATAATAAAAGAGCTATGGAAATAGTAAATGATACAGCAAGAAAAATAAATAGTAACGTTAAAGCCGTGCAGTATCCCTTCTTTAGCTATGATTGGGATATTATAAATGATGAAGAAAAAAGTATCCAAAAAATAAAAATGAAGAAAAATAGCAAAATAAACATTCTTATGATTATTCCGTGGATGGTTATGGGAGGAGCAGATCAATTTAATTTTGATTTAATATCTAGGTTAGATAAGTCAAAATTTGATATAACTATTATTTCAACAGAGCCTGCAGTAAATACTTATAGACAACTTTTTGAAGAATATAGCACAGTATATGATTTAACTACATTTCTAGACCAAAAGTATTGGGTAAGCTTTATTAATTATATTATAAAGAAAAATAATATTAACATTATATTAAATACAAATAGTGAATTTGGATACGGATTAATTCCATATTTAAAAGCTAAATATAATGAAATCCCTATAATTGACTATGTTCATATGGAAGAATGGTATAATCGTAATGGTGGATATTCAAGAGATTCAAGTAATTTAGGTTCAGTTTTAGATAAAACTTTAGTATGTAATGAAAATAGTAGAAAAATATTAATTGACCATTTTGGAAGAAATGAAAAAGAAGTAGAGACTGTATATATTGGTGTAGATGAGAAAAAATTTGACCCAAGCAAATATAATAAAGAAGAATTAAAAGAAAAATATAATCTTCCAAAAGACAAATATATAATTAGTTTTATTTGCAGAATATCTGAACAAAAAAGACCATTTTTATTATTAGAAGTAGCTAAAAAATTAAAAGAAACAAGAGATGATTTTATATTTTTAATTGTTGGTGATGGTAATCTATTAAATAAGATGAAATCAGTAGCAAACAAATATGATTTAACTAATAATATGATTTTCTTAGGTAGAACAAATAAAACAGATGAAATTTATAGCATAAGTGATATTACTATTAACTGCTCAATTAAAGAAGGCTTAGCACTTACAGCTTATGAATCTTTATCTATGGGAGTTCCAGTAGTTTCAAGTGATGTAGGTGGACAAAAAGAACTAATAGATGAAAAAACAGGCATTATAGTTCCTTGTATGCAAGAAGAAGAAGATATTTTTGATTTTAATTATAGCAAAGAAGAAGTAGAAAATTATGTAATAGCAATAAATAAAGTTATTTCAAATTTAGATGATTATAAGAAAAATTGTAGAAAGAAGATTTTGAATGGTTTTACAATTGATCAAATGGTAATAAAAATGTCTGATATATTAGAAAATACCGTAAATAATCCAAATAAACAAAAAAAATTATCAAAGGATAACTTAGATATATGCAAAGAATTAATTACAAATAGACTTATTAATATGGAAGAAAAATATAAATGGGAAGCCAAAGAATATAATTCGTACTATGGATTTAGTACAAATGATATAGAAAATTATAAATTTGAATTATTTAAAGAAAAAATGTGGACACATAAATGGTATAGAGGATTAATAAGGTTATTACAAAAAACAGGAATAATTAATGCAATTAAAAAATTGAGTAATATTGAGTAAACTACTATTAAAATATAATATAATATTATATTATATAGAAGATTATATATAATGTGTCATCTATAAATACTATCTGGAAGGAATTTTAATTATATATGCAAAAAATTATAAAAAAGATAAAAGACAAAAATCTATACTTGAGTTTATTAATAACTCTAGTATTCTTTGGAATTTTTATAAGAATGGAATATGCTACAGATACTTATTCGGTACTCGCAAGTTACCCAAAAGAAATATTTAATCACTTTATGGAATCAGGAAGATTTGTAACAGCACTTTGGTGGGGAGCTGTAAATGTATTAAATTTAGGTGATTATTTAATATATCTTAGTTCATTTATTTTAGCTATTATTTGTATTACTTTAGCAATATATAATTTATATTTAGTGATAAGTAAAAAAATAGAAAATAGTGCACTTTCTTTAATTCTTAGTACTATAACAATAATAAATCCATTTTCTATTGAATTATTTTTGTTTATAGAAAAAGGAATATTTGGCTTAGGTATTTTATTATCAATACTCGCATTTTCAAGATTTGTTAAGTATTTAGAAGGTGATAAAAAATCATTAATATTCATATTTATTTATATGCTTATAGCAACATTTTGCTATCAAGGTGTAATAGGTTTATTTATTGCTATTTCAGCAGTTTATGTAATTGTATATAATAAAAATATTAAGGATTTTATTAAAAATAATATAATAATTCTACTTGGATATGGTATTCCTGCAATAATAAATTTAATTACAGTAAAATTCATATATGGAAATAGTAGAGTAACAGGAGAGGTTGTATTACAAGAGTCAATACAAAAGATACTACAAGGCTCAAAAGAAATGATTGCATCATATAATATACTTCCAAAATATACTTTAGTAATAGCTATTTTGGCACTTACTTTATTTTATATAGTTTCAATACTAATAAGTAAAAAGGATAGTATAAAAAAGAAAGCTTTAAATATCTTAGGATTAGCTTATATATTTATTGCAATACTTGGAATTTCAATTGTACCTCAAATAATGCAAAGTACAGAGTCAATATGGTTTGTACCAAGGTCAACATATCCATTTGCTACAATAATGGGATTAGTTAGTATTTATGCCTTAATTACAACTGAAAAAAATAATATAAAATATATTATAATTGGTATAATAAGTGTAAGTATATTAGCTATGCAATTATATAGCTTTAACAAAATAGAAATAGACCATTATAATCTTAATTATATGGATAAAATAAATAGCTTAAGTATAGGAAAAGAAATACAAGCTTATGAACAAGAAACTGGGAACAAAGTTACTAAAATATGTATATATAATGATCAAAATATAAGTTATACTTATCCTTATATATGGGCTAAAAAAGATACAAATATAACAGGATTTTATCCAGATTGGTCAATAATAAAAATGATAAATTATTATAATAATATCAATCTTACTCAAGGAGAAATTAACCTAGAAATTGAAGAAAGCTTTAAAGAAAAAGATTGGGATAATTATAGTGATGAACAAATTATATTTATAGGTGATACTATACATTATTGTAAATTTTAATATGTAGTTGGAGGAAATATGGATAAGATAGCTGTTTTAATACCTTGCTATAACGAAGCAAAAACGATTGAAAAGGTAATTAATGATTTCAAAAGAGAATTGCCAGAAGCTACAATTTATGTATATGATAATAATTCAAAAGATGGCACAGATGAAATTGCAAGAAAAGCTGGAGCAATAGTTAGATATGAAAGAAAACAAGGCAAAGGCAATGTTATTAGAACAATGTTTAGAGAAATAGATGCTGAGTGCTATATTATAACAGATGGAGATGATACTTATCCAGCAGAAGATTCAAGAAAAATGTGTGATTTAGTATTAAACAATAATGTAGATATGGTAATAGGCGATAGGCTATCTTCAACATATTTTAAAGAAAATAAAAGACCTTTTCATAATATTGGAAATGTCATAGTAAGGGCTTTAATTAATATGATTTACAAAAGTAAAATAAAAGATGTAATGACAGGTTATAGAGCTTTTAGTTATAGATTTGTAAAAACTTTTCCTGTATTGTCAAAAGGTTTTGAAGTTGAAACTGAAATGACAATACATGTGTTAGACAAAAATTTAAATTGGGAAAATGTAATAATTGAATATAGAGATAGACCAGAAGAAAGTTTTTCAAAGTTAAATACCTATGCAGATGGTGCAAGAGTAATTAAAACAATTATTACATTATATAAAAATTATAGACCTCTTTCATTTTTCTTATGGATCTCAATTATATGTGCTATTATAGGAACAGTATTTTTAATACCAGTACTTATAGACTATGTAAATAGTGGCTTAGTTCCTAAAATGCCATCATTTGTAGCAAGTGTATTCTTTTATATGTGTATGGTTCAATCATTCTTTGGAGGATTGATATTGCAGACACTTATAAATAAATCAAAACAAGAATTTGAAATAAAGCTTAATGAATTTGAAGATAGGAAAAATAATAAATTACAAAAAGATGGAATTAAATAGGGGATAATATATGAAAAAAATATCGTTAGTTATACCAATGTATTATGAAGAACAAGTAGCAGAAGAATGTTATAAAAGAGTAACTAAAGTTTTAAAAGATTTAAATGACTATAATTATGAAATCATTTTTATAAATGATGGAAGCAAAGATAAAACATTAGAAATTTTAGAAAATTTAGCTAAGACAGATGATAATGTTAAAATAATATCTTTTTCTAGAAATTTTGGACATCAAGCAGCAGTAACAGCTGGACTAAAATATGTAAGTGGTGATGCTATTATTATAATGGATGCAGATTTACAAGATCCACCTGAATTAATACCAGATATGCTTGAGTATTGGAAAAATGGATATGAAGTAATATATGGAAAAAGAAAAAAGAGAGAGGGTGAATCAGCTTTTAAATTACTTACAGCAAAAGTTTTTTACGAGACATTAAATAAATTATCAGATGTTGAAATACCAAAAGATACAGGGGACTTTAGATTAGTAGATAAAAAAGTTGTAGATGTTATAAATTCATTACCAGAACATAATAAATTTTTAAGAGGATTATTTAGTTGGGTTGGATTTAAACAATATGCTTATGAATATGAAAGAAAAGAGAGATTTGCAGGTAAAACAAAATACCCATTAAAAAAGATGCTTAAATTGGCAAAGGATGGCATTTTAGGATTTTCTACAAAACCATTAAAAATTGTAGGAGGCTTAGGAATTATTTCAGTTTTAATTTCAATAGCAATTTTAATATATGCAATTCTTTCATTTACATATAAATGGAATAGTTTAACTCCTGGGTGGACATCAATAATGTGTACAATGACATTTTTAGGAGGTATTATATTATTATCTCTTTGGATGATAGGAGAATATATAGCTAGGATATATGATGAAACAAAGCAAAGGCCAGAGTATATAATTGATAAGACAATTAATATAAATAATTAAGAAAGGAGAATTCGTATATAATACGATATAAAAGTAATGAAAAAAATAACAATAATTGTACCGGCATATAATGAAGAAGAATCTCTTCCATATTTATATGAGAGATTAGAAAAATTAATTAATAGTATAGAAAATTATGAATTTGAAATATTATTTGTGAATGATGGCTCAAAAGATAATACTATTAATTTAATAAAAGAATACAGAGAAAAAGATAATAGAATATCTTATGTGGATTTTTCAAGAAACTTTGGAAAAGAAACAGCTATGATTGCAGGACTAGATTATGCTAAGGGTGATGCAGTTATATTTATGGATGCAGATTTGCAAGATCCACCTGAGCTAATTCCTGAAATGATTAAATATTGGGAAGAAGGATATGATGATGTATATGCTCAAAGAAAAACAAGAGCAGGCGAAAGTTTTTTAAAAAAGTTCACATCTAAAATGTATTATAGAGTACTTCAAATGCTTACATCAGTTCCAATTCAAAAAGATACAGGAGATTTTAGACTTCTAGATAGAAGATGTGTAAATGCATTAAAAAAACTTAGAGAAACAGATAGAAATTCTAAATCAATGTTTAGCTGGATTGGTTATAAAAAGAAAGCTATATTGTATGATAGAGATGCAAGAGTTGCTGGAAAAACAAAATGGAATTACAAAAAATTAATTGACCTTGCAATAGATGGAATAACTTCATTTACAACATCACCTCTTAGAATATCAACATATATTGCAATACCAACCTTTTTAGCTTTATTTGTTTACTTTATATATGTAATAGTAAAATGCATTAAATTAAGCATAGCTATTCAAGCATATCAAGCAATTATTCTACTTGTATTATTCTTCTCAGGTGTACAAATTTTACTTTTTGGCATAATAGGAGAGTATTTAGGAAGAATATTTAATGCATCAAAAAATAGACCACTTTATTTAGTAAATGAATACAACGGAGAAAAGGAAACTAACGATTAATATATGTAATAAAAAATGTAATTTAAATGGAGAAGCATAAGAAAAATGAAAGTTAATAGAGTAATAAACAAGATAATTAAAATTATAGGATTGATTTGTATTTTTATATTAGTAATATTAATATACTGCGATAATGCAAAAATATGGTATGGAGAGTATCTAGAATTTTCTAAAAACAATATATTTGTTATATTATTACTGATAACTATATTTTTTACGATTTTATTACTAATGGATAAAATTAATGATATAAAAATAAGTAAAAAAAATAAAATTATATTTTTTAGCATATTACTAATATTTTATCTTATAGGACAAATAATATGGATAAATGTAAGAAGGTCATATCCAATTTATGACCAATATGAAGTATATAATGATGCAAAACTAATTGCAAATGGAAATATTGATAAATTAATAAAGAATGAATATTTACAAATGTATCCTCACCAAACTACTTTAATTATATTTTATTCTATAATTTTTAAAGTATGTGGAACTACAAATGTTGTGATTTTACAGTATATTAATGCTATTGCTAATACTTTTACAATAATAGGATTATATCTTATAGCTAAATTAATTAGTGATAAGAAAAATACATTAAATACTTTTACCGTAATTTGTTTATCCTTAGCATTTATTCCACTATCAATGATTTCAACATTTGTATATGGTGATTTATTAGGATTAGCATTTTCAATATATTCTATTTATTTTATAATTAAATATAGCAAATTACGAAAAGTGCGATATTTATTTATATCAGCTATACTCATGAGCTTGTCATATTTTTGCAGAATGAATATGTTAATATTTTTTATAGCATTAGTTATATATTTATGTTTAGATTGTATAAAATTTATTAGCTTTATAAAAGAAAATATTGATTATACAAGAAAAAGTAAATTTTTAAAGACTTTGTTTAAAATAGTGTTAATTTTTTTATTTATTTGTATTAGTATAATACCTACAAGTATAGTAAAAGGTTATATGGAAGTAACATTACAATTAGATGCAAGTGAAAAATTTCCTACAATAGGACACATTAATCATGGTATATCTAACGAAGGATATAGAGGACCAGGATGGTATGTTGATGAATACATAGATGAGTGGAAAGAAAATGGACATAATAATGAAGTATTGAAACAAAGAGCTATAAATTTTTTTAGTGAATATATACATAATCCAAAAGAAGGTTTAAATTTTTTTAAAAATAAAATATTATCTATGTGGGTGGAACCGACTTTTGAATGTATTTGGCTTAATACGGGATTTATGGATTTAAACTTAGAAAATATAACAAATAAAGAAATTTTAACGTATAAAGATTTGAATAATTTTTTACTAGATAATTATAATTTTTTTATAATATTTGAGAAAATAATTTTAATTATAATCTATACATTGGTTTGTATATTTATTTTTAGAAATAAAGATTTGTCTAATGAGCAAATATTACTAATACTCATATTTTTAGGAGGTTTTGCTTTTCAATTATTTTGGGAAGGTAAATCAAGATATGTTTTACCTTATGTAATAATATTAATTCCAATAGCAAGTATAGGAGTTAAAGAAAATATACAATGGATTAAAGATATAATAAATAAAATTAATAAAAAACTTTATATAAGTAATAAAAATTGTTGTAAAATGAAAAAGTAATAAATATAAGCATTATAAAACGAAACTAATGCATAGGAGGTAAAAATATGTGGGGAGATATTGCAATAGCATTTTTATTAGCATTTATAACATCATTTGTCATGGTACCATATACAATTAAACTCGCAAAAAAAGTAGGAGCAATTGATTATCCATCAGATAGAAGAGTAAATAAAAGGCCAATTCCTAGAATTGGTGGAATAGCAGTAATAGCAGGATTTTTATTATCTGCAATTTATTTAATAATAACTATGACTATTGAAGGTAATTTAGAGCTTGATGGAGAAGAAAACTATAGAATGAAACTCTTAGGCTTTTTATTAGGCTTAATAGTTTTAGGAATATTTGCACTTCTAGATGATATTAAGACACTAAAACCTTGGCAAAAATTAATCGGACAAGTATTAGCAGCACTAATTGTATATTTCTTTGGAATAAGAATAGATACAATTAATGAAATAGTTATTCATCCAGTACTTATTTTTATTTTAACAATTGGTTGGATAGTGGGAATAACTAATGCTATTAATTTAATTGATGGGTTAGATGGATTATCTTCTGGAGTTTCACTTATATCTTGCATAAGTTTACTTATAATATTTTCAACAAATGATTCTCCGATAATATCAATTATTTTAATAACAGCCTTAGCTGGTGCAATAGGTGGATTTTTGCCATTTAATGTTAATCCTGCTAAGACTTTTATAGGAGATATTGGTGCACAGTTCTTAGGTTTCAGTTTAGCAACCATTTCAATATTAGGTGTTGCTAAAACAGTTACACTTGTAGTATTAATTGCACCAATACTAGTACTAGCTCTTCCTATATTTGATACTATTTTTGCAATTATAAGAAGAATAGTAAAAGGTAAATCTTTTAAAGCAGTATTTCAAGCAGATAAAGGACATTTGCATCATAGATTAATGAAAAAAGGATTTTCACAAAGACAAGCTGTAGCTATACTTTATGGAGCAAGTGCTACACTTGGTATGTTTGCAGTAATATTAATAGATGATGGTTTATGGAAAGCTCTATCTTTTGCACTTATTGTTATTGCTATTATTGCTATAGGATATAAAGAACTTAAAAATTTTAAAAATGAAGAAATAAAAACTATTAAAGAAAATAGAGAAAAGAAAAGGAATTCAAAAAATGGATGACGAAAATTTAATTAGTCCCAATGTGGCAGATGAATTAGAATCACAACAAGAAAATGTCTTAAGACCTAAAACTTTAAGTGAATATATAGGACAAACTAAAGTAAAAGAAAATATGAAAGTATATATAGAAGCTGCTAAAAAAAGAGAAGAACCACTTGACCATGTACTTTTATATGGACCTCCTGGACTTGGTAAAACAACTTTAGCAAATATTATTTCACATGAAATGAATTCTAATTTAAAAATTACATCAGGTCCTGCAATAGAAAAGCCAGGAGATTTAGCAGCTCTTCTTACTAATCTATCACCATTTGATGTACTTTTTATAGATGAAATACATAGATTAAATAAGAGTGTAGAAGAGATTCTATATCCAGCTCTTGAAGATTTTACACTTGACATAATTATTGGAAAAGGGCCAAGTGCAAGGTCAATTAGGTTAGATTTACCTAAATTTACATTAATAGGTGCAACAACTAGAGCAGGAGCATTAACAACGCCACTTAGAGATAGATTTGGTATTGTAGAAAGACTAGAGTTATATAATAGTGAAGATTTAACAACTATAGTAAAAAGGTCAGCTAATATATTAGATATAGTAATAGAAAATGATGCAGCAGTAGAAATTGCAAAACGTTCTAGAGGAACACCTAGAATTGCAAATAGATTATTAAAAAGAGTAAGGGACTATGCTTTAGTAATGGGAAATGGAACTATTACATTAGAAATAGCAAAAATTGCATTAAATAAACTAGATATTGATGATATGGGTTTAGATTCTATAGATAGAAGATTACTTAAAACATTAATAGAAAAATACCAAGGAAAACCAGTAGGAATTGAAACATTAGCAACAACTTTAGGAGAAGAAGTAACAACAATAGAAGATGTTTATGAACCTTATTTAATACAAATTGGTTATATTTCTAGAACACCTAGAGGAAGAATAGCACTTCCTGAAGCATATAAACATTTAGGTATAGATTATATAGAAAATTAAAATACAAAGGAACAAAAAAATGATTAAAGTTATAGTAAAATATATATTAACATTTATTATTACAATGGGAATATTGATATCATTATTATTTTTAAGCTCATTAATTCCATCAAACAAAATTGAAAATAATGTAAGAAAATCATCAGAAATATTAATGCAAGATGGAGAAAAGAAATTAGTAGATACTTATTTTAGACAAGATTGTTTATTTTACTTTACTGATGCACTTATGATAAATACTGCATATTCAATAGATAGCACTAATCCATATAGTTCAATGCTTTTAGCAAGAAAAAATTATGTGCCTGGCAAGACTCAAAATTTTCATGAAGAAATACAAATGCACATAGGAACAAGTCCAAAATATACTGATAAATATTATAATACATTTCAAGTTGCAGAATTATATGGTTTAATGCATGGAGATGATATAGTAGATTCTTATGAATATACAAGATATTGGCATGGATATTTAATTTTCTTAAGACCACTATTAGCTATTATGGATTTAGGAGCTATTAGAATATTAACAATTGCTTTGACTGGAATTTTTAGTATTATAATAGTTTGGTTAATAATAAAAAAGTTGAATTTAATTACTGCAATAATTTATATAATAGGATTTATATTATTTGACTTATTTATAGTTTCTAATTCGATGAATGAAATTACAACCTTTATAATAGCATTAGTAGCAATGATTTTTATATTATTAAGAAATGGTAAGTTTAAAAATCCAGCAGTTGTTTTCCTATGTATAGGTATGTGCACAAGCTTTATTGATTTATTAACTACACCACTTGTTACAATAGGACTTACTTTGCCAATATATGTTTTGTTAAATTTTAAAGAAAGTAATAAAAAGCTATATATTGAATGTATAAAAATCTGTATAGCTTGGGCTGTTGGTTATGGATTATGTTGGGCTTTAAAATGGGTAATTACAGATTTAACATTACATAAACATATAATATCTGATGCAATTAAACAAATAATGTATAGAACGACTGCAGACAGAACGCTTTTAGAAGTAGTAATAAAGAATTTAAATGAAATTGGAAGAAATGTAATAATAATATTTATAGGGTTATTAGTAATATATTCAATTATTGGGCTTATTAAAGAGTTTTATATTTCTAAAGTAAAAAATGAAAAAACTCCTAAAATTGAACTATTAAAAGTTATGATATTTTTAATTATAGCAATATTTCCATTTATATGGTATTTCTTTATAAGAAATCATTCTTTTGTTCATAGATTTTTTACTAATAGAAACTATATAATTACAGTCATAAATATTCAAATAGCTTTAACAATATATATGGGATTTCAAAATAATTTAATAAATAAAGAAGATAAGAAGTTAATAGAAGAGCCAAAAAATAAAAATTTATAGAAAATAATAGAAAATTAAATGGAGAAAGCAAATGAAAAAAATATCGACAGAATCAAAAGAAAAGATTAAAAGATTTTTAATAATATATATCATATCACTAATAATATGTTTACCATTTTTATTTCCACATAAAATAACGGATACATATTGGAATATTGGTGAAGGTATAGAAGTATATAAATATACTCCACTAAAAGATGGAAGAATTGTGCACTTCTTGATATTATCAATTTTGGATTTCTTTAACATAAAAATGGAATTTTATACAATTGCAGTTCATTATATTTGCACAATAATATATGCTCTTGCAATATATAATGTATTTTCATATATAATGCAATTATTAAGAAGTAAAATTGAACAAAGCAAAAATTATAAAATATTAAAAGTGATAATATTACTTTCTTCAGTGCTTATTATCTTAAATCCATTAACAGTTGAAAACTTTGCATATATAGAGAATTTAATAATGTCTTTAAGCATACTCATAGGAACCATAGCAGCTAGAGTTTTGCACGAAAATAAAAAATGGGCTTATTTAAAAACTTTATTCCTAATTATTTTGGCTGGTTTATGCTATCAAGGAAACCTAAATGTATGGATTGGACTTAGCTTATTATATTTTGCAATAGATGAGAAAAAAACTATTAAGGAATGGGTACAATATCTATTTAAAATTGGTTCTATAGTGATTCTAGTATTGATTTCACTTGTAGCAATTATAAATATTTCTAATTTAATAGTTGGTAATAACCAAAGTAGATTAGGTGCATCAGAGAGAAGCTTTGAAGATATTATTATTATATTTTGGAGATTCTTTATACAACCAATAACAAATGTTACTTTTGGATATTATCCTAAAATGTTAATAGCAATTGAAATTTTAATTACTACTCTATTAGTAGTAAACTGTGAAAAGAATAAGCCTATTAATAGCTTGATAAAGTATTATTTCATGCTAATAATAATAATTCTTGCTTGTATTTGTCCAGCTTTTTTACAAAAAAATATTAATCTTTCAGCAAGGATGATAAATGCAATAGGTGCTATAATTGGTATATCACTTATATATTTATTTTACATAATTACGAAAAAAGAAAATCAAAATAAAATATCAACAATAATATTAGTAGTATTATCAATAATAATGTTTTCTATTAATTTATTTGACTATTATAACATTGCATATATGAATCAAGTCACAATGAAAGAAGAAAAAAAGTACATTAATGAAATAAATGAAGTAATGATTGAATATGAAAAAGAAAATGGTATAACACTTAAAAAAGCTATGTTCTTTGCAGATAAGAATTATGTAGAAACATATGATAACTTACCTGCAAATACATTTAATTCAAGAGGAATTTTAACTGTTTATTCTAGAATATATTGTTTAAATTATTATACAGGGAGAAATTTAGAAGAAGAATTACCTACAAAAGAAAAATATGATAAATATTTTAAAGACAAGGATTGGGATGAATTCAATAAAGATCAAATTAAGTTTGAAGGCGATATAGTTTATATATGTGTTTATTAAAACATGGTTTATAGGTAAAGCCTTAAAACCTAAATTAACATAAGGAGAATGCTAGTTATATGGAAAAAGTATTATTAATTGATGGTAATAGCATGATGAATAGAGCCTTTTATGGAATCATGGGAAATAAGATGTTAACAACTAAAGATGGAACATATACAAATGCTATATATGGATTTTTGTCTATAATGTTTAAAAATATTGAAGAAGTAGAACCAACATATATGGCAATAGCATTTGATTCAAAAACTGCTGCAAATGTAAGAAAGAATTTATATGATGGATATAAAAAGCATAGACATGCTATGCCAGAAGAACTTGCCCAGCAGATGCCAATTATAAAAGAAATATTAAATGATATGAATATAAAAATAATTGAGATGGCAGACTATGAAGGAGACGATATATTAGGCACACTCGCTAAAAAGTTTGCTAAAGAGAACAAAGATGTATATATACTTTCAGGAGATAGAGATTTATTTCAATTAATTGAGGACCATATAACAGTAAGAATCCCTAGAACTAAAATGGGTAAAACTGAAACAGAAATATATACCAAAGAAAAAGTAGAAGAAGAATATGGTTTAGAGCCAATAGATTTAATAGAAGTAAAAGCACTTATGGGAGATTCTTCTGATGAAATTCCTGGAGTTCCAAATGTTGGTCCCAAAACTGGTACAAGCTTAATTAAACAATTTAAAACAGTAGCAAATTTATATAAAGCATTAGAAGAAGGAACAGTAGATTTAACATCAAAGCTAAAAGATACATTAATTAAAAATAAAGATTTAGCAGAACTTTCAAAAGAACTTGGAACTATAAAAATAAATGCTCCTATAAAAGATGATTTGGAAGATATTAAAATAGTAGAATGGAATAGAACAAAAGTAGCAGATATATTTAAAAAACTTAATTTTAATAGGTTTATAGAAAGATTTAATTTAAATAAAGAATTAGAAGAAAAAAAGGCAGAAATAAAAATAAATATTATTGAAAAAGATATAGATGATTTAATTAATGAAATAAATACATTAATAGAAGAAAAATTAATATTTTATTTTGAAACAACTCCTTCAAAAGATGAATCAAGAATAATAAAAAAGGACATATTAGGTATAGGTATATACGAAAAAAACGGAAATATAATATATACTAAATTATCTAATATAGAAGATATATTAAAGCTAAAAGATATAATGGAAGATGAAGCAATTTCAAAAATAAGTTACAATATAAAGGAAGATTATGTTTTACTTAAAGAATATGGAATAAATCTTAAAGGAATAAAATATGATGCAGATGTTGCCTCATATATCTTAAACCCAACAAATACTAAGCATACTATTAAAGACATAGCTAATCAATATTTAGATATAGATTTAGATGAATTAATACCTAAAAAAGAAGATACACAGCTTAACATTTTTGAGCAAGTAAAAGATATTTCTAACAAAGAAGAAGTTGGAGCCTATGTATATGCACTAAATAAATTATATACTGTAACAATGGAAAAAATGCAAAGTGATGGTTCAATTAAATTATTCGAAGAAATAGAAATGCCACTTACCTATGTACTTGGAGATATGCAATTTAATGGAATGTTCGTGGAAAAAAGTGAGCTAGAGAAGTTTGGAAAAGAACTTAAGGAAAGATTAAGCAATTTAACAAAAGAGATATATGATTTAGCTGGAGAAGAATTTAATGTTAATTCAACTCAACAACTAGGTAAAATCCTATTTGAAAAATTAAAATTGACTGAACCTAAGAAAAATAAAAAAGGTTATGCAACAGATGTAGAAACTTTAGAGGGAATAAAAGATGAACACCCTATAGTACAAAAAGTATTAGATTATAGAGGATTAATCAAATTAAGTTCTACATATGTAGATGGATTAATTCCATTTATTAATTCAAAAGATAATAGAATACATGCAGTATTTAATCAAACAATAACAGCAACAGGAAGAATTAGCTGTACAGAACCAAACTTACAAAACATACCAAGCCATGAAGGAGAAGGTAAAAACATAAAAAAATCTTTTAAAGCAAAAGAAGGATATGTATTTATCGATGCAGATTATTCTCAAATAGAATTAAGGGTACTTTCACATATTGCAAAAGATGAAACAATGATAGAAGCTTTTAAAAATGATGAAGATATACATAAACAAGTTGCATCAAAAGTATTTGGAGTACCTATGGCAAAGGTTACAAAAGAACAAAGATCTAGAGCAAAAGCAGTAAACTTTGGAATAATATATGGTATAACAGCATTTGGATTGTCACAACAATTAAAAATAGGAAGAAAAGAAGCTCAAAATTATATAGATAATTATTTAAAAAAATATAGTGGTATAAAAACCTTTATGGAGGATATAGTAAAAAAAGCTGAAGAAGAAGGATTTGTTGAAACTCTATTTGGAAGAAGAAGATATGTACCAGAACTAAAATCAAATAATTATGTAGTAAGACAATTTGGAACAAGAGTAGCAATGAACACACCTATTCAAGGAACTGCAGCAGATATTATGAAAATTGCTATGAATAAAGTATTTGACGGAATAAAGGATTTAGATGCAAAAGTAGTACTTCAAGTACATGATGAATTAGTATTAGAAGTAAAAGAAGAACAAAAAGAAAAAGCAAAAGAAATATTACAATCAAGTATGGAAAATGCAGTAAAATTAGATGTACCACTTAAAGTTGAATTATCTGAAGGGAAAACTTGGTTCGAATTAAAATAAAAAATTAAAAAATATGCAATATTTTAAAGGATTTTAAAAATATTTACATAACATTAAAAGAGAAAGATAAATTAAGGGAGAGTTTAGGAAGTGCAAAAAATATTATTAACACTTATTGCAATTAT
>CALXWV010000010.1 GCA_944392515.1 uncultured Clostridia bacterium | reverse complement strand
AACAGGTTGTGTATCATATATGTTTAATAAAAAAGGTGTAATAGTAATAGATAGAACTACAACAAATCTTTCAGAAGATGATATGATGATGCTTGCATTAGACAGTGGTGCAGAAGATTTTTCAGCTGATGATGAATGTTATGAAATAACAACTGATCCAAAAGATTTCTCAAAGGTTAGAGAAGCATTAGAAAACAATGGATTAGAATTTATACAAGCAGAAGTTAGAATGGTACCAACTACAACTGTTGAATTAGATGATGATGCAGCAGAAAAAATGCAAAGATTAATAGACAACCTAGAAGATTTAGATGATGTAATGAACGTATATCATAACTGGGCTGAATAATAAATAAATAGTAATAAATAAAAAGAAGTAGCATATATTTTATATAGGCTACTTATTTTTTGCTTTTAATTAAATTAAAGTTTAGGAGAAAAACTATGGATTTACGTTCAATTACAAGAGTACTATCAAGAGATATTTGCTATAGCATAAATGAAAAGACTATAGAAGAAATTAGAATAAGAGTGGACAGACCAGTAATATTAAAATATCCAGAAGGAAAAGAAGATGTATTAGACCATGTAATTACACAAGCTGAGATTTTGAATATTTTGCAAGCACTTTGCAATAATTCAATTTATTCTTATCAAAGTCAAATATGTGACGGATACATAACACTTCAAGGAGGACATAGAGTTGGAATAACAGGAAATGTCGCAATGAAAGATGGAAAAATAATAAATATAAATTATGTATCATCATTAAATTTTAGAATAGCAAGAGAAATAATAGGAGCAAGTGATGAAATATTAAAAGAAGTTTTAGTTAATAATGAAATAAAAAATACATTAATTGTATCTAAACCACGGTTGTGGAAAAACCACTGTTTTAAGAGATTTGGTAAGAAATATTAGTAATAGAGGTTTTACAGTATCACTAATTGACGAAAGAGGAGAAATTGCATCAATGTATAAAGGTATTCCGCAAAATGATATAGGCCTAAGAACTGATGTAATGGATAATGTTAATAAAAGTTTAGGAATGAAAATAGCAGTAAGAACAATGGCACCACAAGTAATAGTTGCAGATGAAATTGGAACTAAAGAAGATTTGGAAGCTATAAATTATGGAATATGCTCAGGTGTAAAAGGTATATTTACAGCTCATGGCTCAGATATAACCGAACTTAGACAAAATGAGGCATTAAATAAATTATATGAAGAAAAACTATTCAAAAGAATAATTTTTTTAGAAAATAGAGGAAAAATGGGTAAAGTATATTATTTAGATAGAAATATGTATAAAACTGTAGATGGAAAGTTGGTCTAAAAATTTATTTAAAGAATATATATATTATAAATGAAATTATTATAAGAATTTTTATTTTTATCTTATATTAATTATTAACAAAAGAAAAGAGGAATATACAAATGATATTAATTAAATACATATTTTTAGGAGTAATTCTAATTCGGGACAAGTTATATAGGGTATCTTATGTCTAAAAAATATTCAAATAGGTTAAGAGATTTAAAAGAAATGAGAAAAGCCCTTAATTTCTTTGAAGAAAAAATTAAATTTACATATGAACCGATACCAGATGTTTTTGAAGAAATATCTGAAAAAGTAAAAGATAATATTGGAGAGATTTTTAAAAATTCATCGAAAATAATGGAAAATGAATCTGCAGGTGTATCATGGGAAAATGCAGTAGATAATTCAAATAATAATTTTACAAAAGAAGATAAAGACATAATAAAGGGACTAGCTAAAATGCTAGGAAAAACAGATATCGATGGACAAGTTAGTGAAATTAGGATTACTTGTAAATTCTTAGATGTGCAAATAAAAGATGCAGAAAAGGAAAAACAAAAAAATGAAAAGCTATATAAAACACTTGGAGCAACAGTTGGACTAGCTTTAGTCATAATTTTAATTTAATAAGAATTAACAAATATAAGCATTATAATTCTTATATTAATATTAGCAGGAGGTTAATAATAATGAGCATAGATTTATTATTTAAAATAGCAGCTATAGGAATATTAGTTGCAGTTTTATACCAGGTATTAGTAAGAGCCGGAAGAGAAGACCAAGCAATGATGACAACTTTAGCAGGTTTAATAATAGTTCTTACAATGGTCATTAAAGAAGTAAGCTCATTATTTACAACAGTAAGAACAATGTTTAATTTGTAAAATATATAAATTTTCATATCCATAAAACAAAAATGTAAGAACAATCAGAAAGTGAGGATTGAAAATGGATATTATCAAAATAATTGGAATAGCATTTTTAGCGGTAATTATAATTGTCATTTTAAAACAATATAGACCTGAATTTGCAATATATGCATCAATAATAGCTGGAGTTTTAATACTTGCCCTTGCCTCTAATACACTTTCAGGAATAATAGATATGATAAAAAGCATATCTAATAAAACAAGTATAAACAGTGAGTTTTTAGTAATTCTAATAAAAATAACAGGAATAGCAATTTTAACAGAATTTGCAGTAAGTATATGTAAAGATGCAGGAGAAAGTGCAATTGCAAGTAAAGTAGATGTAGGAGGAAAAATAATAATAATCTCAATGTCAATACCTATAATAAATGCTCTAATAGATACAGTTGTAAAAGTATTACCTTAGTTACAATGGCAAAATAAATATCAAATATACTTTCTAATATCAAATATTACAAAAGAGGTGATAAAAGTGAAAAAAGCCTACATTATATTATTAATAGCCTTAATTACATATATTTTTCCTACATTATCTAAAGCAGAAACAGATGAAGAGAGTATTCTTACATCACAAGCAGATTCCTTAGGCATTTCCACATTTTTATCAGACTCTAAAAAGTACACAGAAGATACCTTTGGCAATATAGATATATCAGAACTTTTTACAAAAAGTTTAACTGGAAATATAGATAATTCTACAATAATTAACATAGTATTTTCACTTCTTGGAGAAAATATAAAATCAGCACTAACTACTATTGCAAGTGTTATGGTTGTGGTTATAATACATAGTATTTTA
Organism: uncultured Clostridia bacterium; assembly: GCA_944392515.1. GTDB lineage: Bacteria > Bacillota > Clostridia > TANB77 > CAG-508 > CAG-793. The sequence goes on along the minus strand of CALXWV010000010.1, from coordinate 37,013 downwards.
AAGGCAATTAGCGAAAATTTAGGAAATGAAAATGTCTCTAAAATTGCCTACTACATAGAATACATATTAATAATTACTTTAGTTATGACAAACTTTTCAACCATAATTACAGAAATGAAAGAGGCAGTTCAAAATTTAACAGGTTTTGCAAATACATTAATACCACTTATGATTACACTTATGATGACAACAGGAAATATAGTATCATCTGGAATGCTTCAGCCAATTTTACTTTTATTAATAACATTTATAAGCAATTTTATGACAAATATATTAATACCAATTGCTTTAGTATCTACAGCATTAGGCATTATTTCAAAAATATCAGATCAAGCACAAGTAGGAAAACTTTCAAAATTTTTGCATTCTAGTATGGTCTGGATATTAGGAACAGTCTTAACTTTATTTGTAAGTGTAACCTCACTAGAGGGTGGACTTACAGCAAGCGTAGATGGTGTTACAGCAAAAGCTGCAAAAACCGCGATATCATCAGTTGTTCCTGTTATAGGAAGTATACTTGGAGATGCAGTAAATACAATAGTAGGATGCAGTAATATTATAAAAAATGCAGTAGGAATTGTAGGAATAATAGTAATAATTGCAATTTGCATTAGACCAATATTGCAGCTAGCTGTTTTAACTGTAACATATTATTTAGGAGCAGCACTATGTGAACCTATTGCAGATGAAAAAGTAGTAGGAATACTAGAACAGATGGGAAGCACTTTCAAAATATTTTTAGCAGTGATGTTTGCTTTAACTGCACTCTTAATAATAGGCATAGCAATAGTAATGAAAATATCTAATAGTGGAATAATGTATGGATAAAAATATATAAAAGTCTTATACAAAGGATATAGGAAATCCTTTAAACCTAAATAAAAGTGTGGGATAAAGAAATGGTATCATTTATTAGTTCTTGGGCTCAGCAAATAATCTTTGCAGTTATAATAGGAACTATTTTGCAAATGCTCCTTCCAGAAGGCAAAAATAAAAAGTATATAAAAATAATTATAGGAGTATATGTATTATTTGCAGTAATAAGCCCTGTTGTAGGAAAAGACATTAATATAGATTTAAATGAATTTGATTTAAGTTTAGATAATACTAATACAAGTTTAGATGAAACAAATAATAAAAATATAAATGATATATTTGTAACTAATTTGGTGCAAGATATAAAGTCTAAACTTAGTAATAAAGGTTATGGATGTGAAAATGTAGAGCTTCAAACAAATGAAAATTATGAAGTAGAAAAAATAAACATTACTGGAATATATGAAGTAGATGAAGATGAGGAGAAAGATGAAGAAAAAAACAACAATAATGTAAAGATAAATAGTATTAATATAAATGAGGTACAAATAGGAGAAAAAGAAAATAGTATAAAAGAACAAGTTGTTAAAGGAATACCTAAAAGTGAAGAAAAAGATTTAAAGGAATATTTAAGTGAAACATATAATGTAAAAGAAAAAAATATTAGTATTGACTAAGGAGGAAAAGATATGTTTGGAGAAAAGCTAAAGAAAATGTTTTCAAAAAATGATGGTAATAACAAAAAGAAAATTGAAAATATTATGGTATTTATAGTAATTTTAGCTATAACTATTGTAGCAATAAATTATATTTGGAATGGAGATAAACAAACTAAAAGTAGTAATGCAGTACCAGAAGCAGAAGGAAGAAATGATGTAGTTCAAGTATCAAGTGAAATAAACTATGATGAAAACGAAGAAAAGTTAGCAAATATTTTATCTAATATAGCAGGTGTTGGAAAAGTAAAAGTATTACTTACATATTCAGAAACAAGTACTTATGTACCAATATATAATGAAAATTTAAAAGCAAGTAATACAACAGAAACTGATTCGGCAGGTGGAAGTAGAACAGTATCTGAAACAGATAGTCAAAAAGAAGTAATATATAAAGAAGATAGTAGTGGAAATCAAGAACCGGTAACACAAAGCATAATTAGCCCTAAAATAGAAGGAGCAATAATAACTGCAGAGGGTGCTGATAATGCAGAAGTAAAAACAAGTATTGTAGAGGCGGTAGAAGCGGCAACAGGCCTTGCAACACATAAAATACAGGTGTTTAAAATGAGTAATTAATAAATGGTTATAGGAACCAAATAAAACCTAAATCCAATATTTAAGGAAAGAAAAATGATTAAGATTTCAGATGATAAAAATAAAAATCTTGGAATAAAAAAGATAATGAGAAAGAATCAAGTAGTACTTTTAGCTTTAGCATTAATGCTTATGACTGCTGGATATATGAATTATACAAATAATCATGATAATGAAAATATGCTTTTAGCAAGTTTAGGAGATGCTAAACTTGTTAGTGCAAACGTAGTAAATGATGCTAATATCTTAAATGAAGTAAATAATGCGGTTGTAGATAGCAATAATGAAGAAAATATAGTAAAACAAAATAATATAAACAAAGAAAATCAAATAAAAGAGAATACTACAAATGAAACTGTAGAAACAAATGCAAATATTGTAGATCCAAATGCACCTATTTCTAATGAGACTAATGTAGAAAATCAAACTACAGAAGAAGCAGAAAACAAAGAAGTGCAAGAAACAAGTGCAAAACAAGCAGATGACGATTACTTTACTCGTTCTAAACTAGAAAGAGAAACGATGTATTCACAAATGTTAGAAACATATACAAAAATATTAGAAAATGGAAATATATCATCTGAGCAAAAAGATATTGCAGAAAATGAAATAAAAAATATAAACAACACAAAAAATGCAATTATGATTGCCGAAAACTTACTTGCAACAAAAGGTTTTGAAAATGTGGTTATCTTTGTAAATAGTCCAAGTGTAAATGTGGTAGTAAAGAAAGAAAATCTTGAAACAGAAGAGGTTGCACAAATACAAAACATAGTTCAAAGAGAACTTAATACAGATATTGAAAATATACATATTACGACAAATTAAAAAAATAAAAAATACATCTCTGCTGGTCGTTAGAGATGTATTTATTTAAAGAACATTCTATCGATACTCCACTATACTGTGGATGCTCGTTTTCTATAATTATTATAACTAAATGATGAAAAAAAGTCAACTACTTTTAATAAATTTTCATTAGGTGGAAAATAAAATAACTAAATATATATAAATGCATCTTAATTAAATTTAGATGCATTTTATTTATATATATACTTGAAAAATGTAATAAATTTAATGTATAATTATTTTGTAAAATTCTCTCAATTTTAGGAGGTGCGATATGAAAAAAGATATTTATTCAATTGCAGATATTAAAAATATATTAAACAAAGTATTAAAAGGCACTAAAGTAAAAAGAGCAGTATTATTTGGCTCTTATGCGAAAAATGTTCCTACAAAGGAAAGTGATATTGATATAATGATAGACTGCGAAGGAAAAGTAAAAGGATTAGAATTTTATAAAATTTTAGATGATATTAGTCAAAGTTTTGATAAAGATGTTGATGTTATTGAAAAAATAGAAATAGATGAAGATTCACCGATAGAGGGAGAAATAAAGAGAACGGGAGTTGTTGTATATGAGAAGTAAAGACAACATTATTTTAAAGAAAGTAAATAATTATATAAATGAATTAAAAGATTTTACTAATGGATATGATTATGAGACATTTTGTAAAGATAGAAAAACAATAAACGCTTGTGTTTTTGATTTAAGTCAAATTGGAGAATTAGTTAGTAAGTTTAGCCAGGAGTTTTTAGATGAATATAAGAATGTAGATTGGAGAGGTTTAAAAGCTCTTAGAAATAGAATTGTACATGATTATGATGGAATAAATTTAACTATGGTATGGGAAGTAATAGATAAAGAAATTGCAATATTGCAATATGATATACAAAACATACTTCATAAGGAGAACTAATTTTCAAAAAGGAAGGAAAGATATAAATGAAAATACTTTCTATTGATACTTCAATGGCTACATGCTCTGTAGCAATATTAGAAAATAATAACATAATAAAAGAAATGCATAACTATAGTGAAAAAGAGCATTCAGAAACATTAATGCCAATGATAGATGAACTATTTAAAAGTACAAATTTAACACTAGATGATATAGGATTAATTGCATGTTCAGTAGGACCAGGTTCATTTACTGGAATAAGAATTGGAATAGCTACAGTAAAAGCATTTGCAGATGCTAAAAATATTCCTGTGGTTGGAGTAAATTCATTAGAAGCTTTAGCTTACTTAGGAATAATAGAAAAAGGTGAAGGAGAATATGTATCACTTTTAAATGCAAGAAATGATAATGTATATTTTGCAATATATAAAATGAAAAAAGGACAATTCTCTATATATAAAAATCCAGAAGCAATGCCAATATCTGATGCAATTACATATATAGATAATCTAAAACTTCCAATATATTTCTTAGGAGATATAAATAATGGAATAGATTTAGCAAGGCTAGAACAGTTATATTTATCTAGAGTTTCAATAGAAAAAGCAAATAGCATAGATGTAAATAAACATGAATATTTAACTAATTTAAAGCCTCTTGCAATAGGAGTAGCTCTAGCAGGACTTAATAGATATAATAATGGTATTTTTGGAGATTCAGATTCTTTAACACCAATGTATTTAAGAAAACCTCAAGCTCAAAGACAAAAAGAAGGCAAATCAGATGATATATCAATTTTAGAGATGAGCTATACAGATTTAGAAAAAATAAAATTAGATTATGAAAAATTTCCTAATATTTGGAATTATGACGTACTTCAAGATGATTATGATGACTCAAAATATATAGTAATAAAACAAAATGAAGAAATATACGGTTTTGCAGGATTTAGAACAATATTTGAAGAAATGGAAATAATGAATATAGTAACAAAAATAGATAAAAGAAATCAAGGTTTTGCTTCAAATATGTTAAGTTATATTTTAAGATATGCTTACGAACATGAAATGGAAAAAATTAATTTAGAAGTAAATAATAATAATCTACATGCAATAAAGCTATATAAAACATATGGGTTTAAAGAAGTCGGAAGAAGAAATAAATACTATAAAGATGGAGATGCAATTTTGATGACTTACTATTTATAAGTCATAAACAAAAATAAAATGCACATAATAAAACAAAAGAATTTAAAATATTGCTATAAAACTATTGACAAGTCTATTTAAAATGAGTAAAAATATAGTTCCAATTAATAGCAATAAAGAAAGGAAATAAGATGAAAAATACAAATGAAGTATCATGGAAAAAATTAAAATACAGATGTAATCCAGACATATTTAACTTTGTTACAACAGAAGAATTAGAAAGAAATTATGATGGTATTGGACAAGAAAGAGGAATAGCATCACTTAAATTTGGATTAAATGTTGATGTAAATGGATATAACTTATACTTAGAAGGACCTTCTGGTGTAGGAAAAACAATGTATACTAAAAACTATTTAACAAAAATAAGTAAAATGAAAAAAGTGCCACAGGATTGGTGCTATGTATATAATTTTGAAAATCCAAATGAACCAGTTGCAATAAGTTTTAATGCAGGTCAAGGTCAAGAATTTAGAGATGCAATGGATAAATTTATAAAAGATATAAAAACAGAAATTAAAAGTACTTTTAATAATAATGACTTTGAAAAACAAAAAAATGTAATTGTCCAAAAGTATCAAGATAAAAGGAACAAATTATTAGAAGATTTAAATACACAATCTGCAAAATATGGTTTTCAAGTAAAAGCATCAGATACAGGTATATATATGATGCCAGTATTAGATGGTAAAGTCATAAAAGAAGAAGATTTTGAAAAATTAGATGATAACTTAAAAAAAGAATATGAAAGTAAATCTGGAATTGTTCAAGAACAAATAATACAAGTAATTAGCAAAATAAAAGCAATAGAACAAGAATCAGAAAAAAAGGTAAATGAATGGCAAGCTAGTATTGCATCATTATCTATTGAAGGTCATATAACTTATGTAAAATCTAAATTCAAAAGAAATAAAAAAATAAATAAATTTTTAGATGGCGTAAAAAAGGATATTCTTAGAAATATATCTAAATTTACTTGTGAAGAGAAAAAGAATCAAGAACAGCAAGCTCCTAGAGTAATAGAAACAAAGCCTTGGGATAATTATAGAGTAAATTTATTTGTAGATAATAGCCATACAGAAGGTGCACCAGTAATAATGGATAGTAACTATTCATTTAGTAATATATTTGGTAGACTAGAATATGAAAACTATTATGGTGTTTTAAAAACAGATTATACAATGATAAGACCAGGACTACTTCATCAAGCAAATGGTGGATATATAATATTCCAAGCAAATGATTTACTAACAAACCCAGCAGTATATGATAATCTAAAAAAGGTACTTAGAAATAAAGAGCTTGGAATAGATAATTCAATGGATCAAAAATCTTCAATGGTAATGGTATCACTTAAACCTGAACCAATACCACTAGATTTAAAAGTAATAATAATTGGTAATGAAAATGTATATCAAACACTTCTTTCAGTAGATCAAGATTTTAGAAAATTATTTAAAATAAAAGTTGAATTTGAAGATGATGCACCATTAAATGAAAAGAATCTTCAAGATTTAGCAAAATTTGTACATGGATATTGTGAAGATGATGGACTTCCACATTTAGATAAATTTGCAGTAGCAAGACTTGCAGAATATTCAACAAGAGTATCTAGTAATCAAAATAAAATATCTACAAGATTTGGAGAATTATCAAGAGTTATTGCAGAAGCGGCAACATGGGCTAGATTAGATAGAGCTAAAGTTGTAACTGCTGATTATATAGATAAAGCACTAGAGGAAAGAAGAAATAGACAAAAGAAATATGATGAAAGATATACTGAAATGATTGAAGATGGCACTTTATTGATAGATACAGATGGAGAAAAAGTTGGACAAATAAATGGTCTTACTGTAATGACAATAGGAGATTATTCATTTGGAAAACCGGTAAGAATTACAGTAAATACTTATACGGGTAAAAAAGGAATAATAGATATTGAAAGAGAAGTTGAGCTATCTGGTTCATCACATTCAAAAGGAATACTAATTCTTACTGGATATTTAGGCGAAAAATTTGCAAAGGATATGCCACTTTCTCTTACAGCAAGTATATGTTTTGAACAATTATATAATGGAGTAGATGGAGATAGTGCATCTAGTACAGAGCTATATGCTTTGCTTTCTAATTTAGCAGGAGTTCCAATAAATCAAGGAATTGCAACAACAGGTTCTGTAAACCAAAAAGGTGAAATACAAGCAATAGGTGGAGTAAATGAAAAAATAGAAGGATATTTTGAAATCTGCAAATTAAATGGCTTAACTGGAAAACAAGGTGTAATAATACCAAAACAAAATATTCAAAACTTAAATCTAGATGATGAAGTAGTAAATGCAGTAAAAAATGGAAAGTTCCATATATATGCCGTATCTACTATAGACGAAGGAATAGAAATATTAACAGGTGTTCCAGCAGGCAAGAAAGATATACCAGGAACAGTAAATGCAATGGTATATAACACACTTAAAAAATATGCAAAAGCAAGTAAAGAGGAATAGTATAAAGAACTTGAAAGAAAAAATAGGTAAACAAAAGATATTGTAAAAGTTGCATTTTTATGCAACTTTTACAGTAATATATAACTAAAGCAAATATATAATTAATTATCTACTTATATTTAAAGTAAATACATATAATTGAAGTACTACAATAATAGTTGAGGAGGAATGGGTTGACTAAGGGATCTATAAAAGAAGATGCATTAGATGATAAAGAATATACAGGAAGTCTAATTAGTTTACTGGAAAATGCAGATACTTTTATAAAGAATAATTCAAAAAACAGTTGGAAAATTAAAGGTATGGATAGAGTTGAATATGAAGATTATCCTTTAACTGCAAGAAGAGAAGCTATAGTAAACGCATTAATTCATAGAGACTATCAAATATTAGGTTCAGAAATTCATATAGATATGTATGATGATAGGTTAGAAATAGTTTCACCTGGTGGAATGATTGATGGGACGCAAATTCAAAATTTAGAAATAGGAAAAGTTCCTTCAATGAGAAGAAATACAATTATTTCTGATGTCTTTAGTAGGTTACATTATATGGATAGAAGAGGAAGTGGACTTAGCCGTATAATAGAGAGTTATAGTGATTATCTAGATAAACCTAAATTTTTATCTGATGAATCATCTTTTACAGTAATATTTCCTAATAAAGGTTATAGTCCAGCTTTAAAAATAAACAGTCCGGATAAAACAGTATTAAATGAAAATATGGTCTCAGATGAGGACTTCTTTTTTATAAAATTATATAAAAATTTAGGCGATAAAGTAAGGGCAAAAACATTAACAGACTTAAAATTGTTTTTTGAAGAATATAAATATAATAGATTATTTACAAGAGAAGATGTAAAAGAATATTTTGGAGTAAAAAATTCTAGAGCATCTGAAATAATTGCAATGCTATTAGACTATAATATGATTGAAAACAAAGAGGGAATCAAATATGTCTTTAAAAGATAGTCCGGTTTTCATAGTAAAAAGTCCGGTCATAACCGGACTTTTTTTATAAAATAACAATTTATATAAAAAAATTATCTAATAAAAGGCAAAAATTATAAAGTATTTTAAAAAAAGTCCGGTTTTCATAGTAAAAAGTCCGGTCAAGACCGGACTTTTTATTAGTACTATTGCAAAATTAAGCAAAAATATTTATAATCTAACTTTTTTAGTACAGTATTATAATAAGTGAATTGATAAATATTTTCTCCAATATTAAAACAAGTACATTGTTGGAGAATTTCTAGCATTTTACCAACAGAATATTTTTTATCAAGTTTGCGCTGCAAAACTCTACTAAGAACAAGAAATATTTCAATTGTAACTCTTTTTATTTTATTAATTTTGATAAAGAAAATTTGCTAATATTTTGGTATTGATTTATTTTAATAAAGAATGTATAATTTTAAAGTATATTATTTATAGGAGCAAAGCAATGGTAATATTAATTACAATAATATTAATACTAATTATTATATATATGATAAAAAGATTAAAACATTCAAAGAAAAAGGTTATTTTACAAGTTGGACCTTCACTTAAAGATAAAGGTGGAATGGTAACTGTAATGCAATCTATTATGAATTCAAATATTTTAAAAAAATATAATATAATACATATACCAACATATATATATGGAAAAAAATTTAGTCTATTTTTTATTTCAATTTTAAAAATTATTTTCTATAAAATTATTTATAGAGTCGAATTAGTTCATGTTCATATGGCTTCTTATGGAAGCTTTTATAGAAAATCTATTATTATTTCAATTTGCAAAATACTACATTTAAAAGTAGTATTACATTGTCATGGAGCATGTTTTGAAAAATTTTATAATAGTGTAAAGCCATCTAAAAAAGAGTATATAAAAAAGACTTTTGCTAAAGCCGAAAAGGTTATAGTTTTATCTGAAAGCTGGAAAGATTTTTTCAAGACTATTGTTGATGAAAATAAAATAATAGTTATGTATAATTCGGTAAATGTTCCAAAAGAAGAAAATAAAGATAATTTAAATACAATACCTACCGGGTTATTTTTAGGTAGAATAGGAGAAAGAAAAGGAGCTTACGATTTAATAGATGTTGTTAAGAAATTAACTAATGAAGGCATTAAACTTAAAATTTTAATGGCTGGTGATGGAGAAATAGACAAAGCAAAAGAGGTAGTAAAAAAAGATAATTTAGAAGATAATATTGAAATATTAGGTTGGATAGATAATGATAAAAGACGAGAATATCTAAAGACATCAGACTTTTACATTCTTCCATCTTATGATGAGGGAATGCCAATGTCAGTACTGGAGGCAATGAGTTATTCTTTACCAGTAATTACAACTGATGTAGGTGGAATACCTGAAATTGTACAAAATGAAGAAAATGGAATATTGGCAAAACCAGGGGATAATGAATCAATAGAAAAAGCTATAAAGAAAATATTAGAAAACGATAAGTTAAGAAAAGAACTATCTCAAAATGCGTATAAGACAATATTGGATAAATTTAATTTTGAAAAGTATGAAGAATGTTTAGAAAACTTATATAAGCAAATAAAACAAGAAAATATAAAAGTATGTTTAACATCATCATCAGGTGGACATTTTATGCAATTAAAACAATTATTTAAAATGACTAGAAAATATAATACATTTATATTAACTGAGAAAAATGAGATAGCAAAAGGATATAGTAATAAATACAAAATGAGCTATTTAAAACAACAAGAAAGAAAAAATGCAGGATTTATTTTTGAATTTATATATAATTTATTAAAAGCATTTTGGATTGTATTTTATAAAAATCCTGATGTAGTAATAAGTACTGGAGCAGGAGCAACAACTTTTGTATGTTTATTTGTTAAATTATTTGGCGGAAAAGTTATTTATATAGAATCTTTTGCTAAGATTAACAGCAAAACTATTACAGGAAAAATAGTATATAAATTTGCAGATGAATTTTATGTTCAATGGGAAGAAATGCAAAAACTTTATCCAAAGGCACATTATAATGGGGGAATATATTAATGATTTTTGTTACATTAGGAACACAGAGATTTCAGTTTGATAGAGTATTAAAAGAACTAGATAAATTGATAGAAGAAGGAAAACTAAAAGCATCAGAATTAGAAGTTCAATGCGTATATAGTGAATATGAACCAAAGCATTTTAAAACTTTTAAATTAAAGCCTCAAGATGAAATAGATAAAATAACTGATGAGGCAGATGTTATAATAACTCATAGTGGAACTGGAAGTATAATTAATTCACTAAAAAAGCAAAAAAGAATTATTATTGTTCCTAGGATAAAAGAATATGGGGAACATGTGGATAGTCATCAATTAGAGCTAGCAGAGGTATTTAATGAAAAATACAAAATTCCAGTAGTAAAAGATATGAAAGATTTGTATGAGACAATAAAAAATATAGATAAATATAAACCACAAAAATGGGAAGAAAATAATGAAAAATTAATTAAAGCTTTAGAAAATAACATTGATGAATTAATGTGGAATTAAATTTTATGGAGAAAAACTAAAATGAAAGAAGAACTTAGAAATATATATAGAAATATAATGGCTATGATATCAAGTATATCACCAACTGCAACAAGTGAAATATATTATTTTTCAAAATTCAGAAAGAAAATAAATCTTAAAAATCCTAAAACTTTTAATGAAAAATTAATGTATCTAAAGTTAAAAGAGTATGAGAATAATGAATTAATTACTAAGTGTGCAGACAAATATAAAGTTAGAGAATATGTAAAAGACTGTGGTCTTGAAAATATATTAAATGATTTAATAGCAGTATATAATAATACAGATGAAATTGATTTTGATAAATTACCAAATCAATTTGTATTAAAATGTAATCATGCTTCAGGATTTAATATAATTTGTAAAGACAAATCAAAATTAAACATTGATAAGACAAGAAAAACTTTAGAAAAATGGATGAAAATAGATTATTGGAAATATGTAGCTGAATTACAATATAAAAATATTGAAAAAAAGATTATATGTGAGAAATATTTGGATTCAAATAATGGAAAAGCCTTAAAGGATTATAAAATATATTGTTACAATGGAAAACCAGATTTATGTTTAATTTGTGTTGACAGAGATTTAGGAAAGCCAAAATACTTTTATATGGATAAAAATTGGAAAATGATGAAAATGAATTTAGCTAGTAAAAGTGTTAAAGAGGATTTTAAAATACCAAAGCCAAAATCTATTGATAAAATGTACGAATATGCTGAGATTTTATCAAAGCCATTTAAGTTTGTAAGAGTTGATTTTTATGATTATATGGACAATCCAATATTCGGAGAATTAACATTTACACCAGCAGGCTGTGTAGATACAGATTACATAGATGATTGGGATAAAAAGCTTGGGGAGAAAATAATACTATGAATGAAAAGATAAGTGTATTAGTACCAATATATAATGCGGAAAAATACATAAAAAGATGCATAGAGAGCATAATTAATCAAACATACAAAAACATTGAAGTTATTTTAATAGAAGATGGTTCTACAGATAATTCATATAACATTATTAAAGAATATCAAGAAAAAGATGACAGAATAAAAATATTTTCAATAGAAAATAATGGTGTTGCAGATGCAAGAAATAAAGCAGTAGATAATTCAACAGGAGATTATATTACCTTTGTAGATAGTGATGATTATATAGAAGAAGATTATATAGAAACTTTATATACAAATTTAAAAAAATATAATTCTGATATTGCTGTATGCAATTGCTTTAACGTTATAGAAGAAACTGGTAAAAAAGATTATAAAACCTTTGGAATTAGTGAAGTCAAAGAATATACAAATGAAGAAGCTGTAAAAAATTTATTTTACTATAATTTTTTAAGACATAGTCCATGGGGTAAACTATATAAAAAAGAAGTTTGGAATAATATAAGATTTCCACTTGGAAAAAATTATGAAGATTTAGCAATATTATATAAACTATTTTTAAATAGTAAAAAAGTAATATATATTCCTAAGGAAAAATATAACTACACTATTCGAAAAGGAAGTATTGTACATAATGAAATAAGAAAAACAGATGTAGAAGCAATTATTGAATATTCGCAAAAAATATTAGATGATATAACTAAAAATTATAAGAACTTAATTCCAGCAGCAGAATATTTATTATTTGATGAAGAACTACATCTATGGTATAGAATACCATATAAAAAAGAATATAAAAAATATTTAAAAACAATTAATGGTAACATAAAAAAGTATAGAATGAAAATAATCAAGGATAAAATGGTAAATAAAAAATATAAAGTATTGTATATGATTTCTTTTTTAGGAAGAAGATGTTACAAAACAGTACTAACAATATATAAAACAATAGGCTAAATGAATAAAAATAATATTAAATTATAAAGTATTAATCAATTAAAGAGGTAAAACTATGATAACATATTTAATTATAATTGCAATAGCAACAGCACTAGTATATTTAAGCATAAAAATTGAAGAAAAAACTACTAACAAAGTATTAATATATTTAAGTAAAATAATTGCAATTTTATTCCCAGCAATTATAGCAGGAATAAGGTATAATGTTGGAACAGATTATGAAGGGGTATACGAACCTTTATTTAATAAAATTCTTAATAATGAATCAATAGAATCAGGTAGAAATATAGAAATTGCATACATTTTGCTTAATAAATTAGTAATATTAATAGGTGGTAATTTTAATTTAGTAATGTTTTTAGCATCGGTCTTAACAATTACACCTATATACATAGGATTGTCACATTATAAAGATAAAATAAGCGTACCATTTGCATTCTTTATATTTATGCTTTTGTTTTATCAAAAATCATTTAATCTAGTAAGACAAATGATTGCAGTTGCCTTTGTGTTTTTAGGATTTATATATTTAGACTTTAAAGATGATGAAGCAAAATTTGAAGATAAAAAGTATAAAGCAAAATATGAAGAAAAATGTAAAAAGAAAAATAAAGATTTATCAAATTATAAGCCAAGATATAAGCATGGTAAAGAATATAAAAAATATGTGATTATGCAATGCTTAAAATATTTTGCATGTATTATAGTAGCGGGTTTATTTCAAAGAACATCACTTATAATGTTAATAATTCCATTTGTACGAGAAATATATGCTAATCCAAAATTTAAAATACTTAGCATTGCCTCTTTTGCAATTATATTAGCTGTAATATTAAATTTTAAAACTATAGGTGAATTTATTACACAATTTGATAGCCTAAAATATTATGCAAATTATTTTAAAGGTATTGGAAAACCAGATATATCAATAGCATATTATATTAGAGTTATACCTGTAATAATACCATTCTTCTTTGTAATTAAAAGTATATTAAAAGATAAGCAAATGAATTTTATGTATAGTATGACAGTTATAGGATGCATTTTATTATTACTTGGATATTTAACATCAACATATGGTGAAAGATTATCTTATTATTTTAGTATATTCCAAATAGTAATGTTCCCATATTATGTAAGATGCTTAAAAGAAAAGAAATTTTTATACATTGCATCAATAGTGCTAATAATATTATTTAATGCATTTTTATGGTTTTATGATTATATTTATATGAAAAGAGATGGAACCATACCTTATAAAACTATCTTTTCTATGCCAAAAGAAACTGAAGCAGTAAATGTAGTTGAAGAAGAAAATGAAATACTGGAGAATAATGTATGAACAAATGCTATTTAAAAATATATTTAAACAATAATTTAGGTGATGATTTATTTGCAAAAATAATTACAGATAGATATCCAAATACACAGTTTATAAATGTATCATATTTAAAACAAAAATCTAACTTTAAAAATATAAAAGTTATAAAAGGTTATATGTTTAGAGCTGTTAATAAGATGCTAAAAATATTTTTCAAAACAAGTATAGAAAATATTTTAGCTAAAAAATGCCCTGTATCACTATCAATAGGTGGAAGCTTATTTATAGAAGGCAAAAGTGGAGATAGCAAAGAACTAAGAAATTCATCAAATTATTATATAATAGGTACAAATTTTGGACCATATAAAACAAAAGAATATTTGGAAAGTTGCAGACAAGTTTTTAAAAATGCAAAATTTGTATGCTTTAGAGATAAAAAATCTTATGATCTTTTTAGTGATTTAGAAAGTACATCATATGCACCAGATATAGCTTTTGGATTAGATACTAAAAATATAACTATAACAAATAATAAAAGAGTAATTATTTCAGTAATAGATTGCAAGAAGAAAATAGGTAAGCAGTACGAACATGATTATGATGAAATGATTAGAAAGCTAATAGACTTCTTTATTAATAAAGGATATAAAGTTACTCTTATGTCTTTTTGCAAAGGGGAAAATGATGAAGAAGCTATAAAGAGAATAATGCAAAATATTAAAAATAAAGAAAATATAGATATATATAATTATAATGGAAACATTGAAGAAGCATTAAATGTACTTGCTAATTCACAAATAATAGTTGGAAGTAGATTTCATGCAAATATTTTAGGACTTATATTAAATAAAACAATTATACCAGTAATATATAGCAAAAAAACTTCTAACGTAATAGAAGAAATAGGCTTTAAAGGAAGAATAATTGATATAAAAAAATTAAATGAATTTGATGTTAATGATATAAAGGAAAGTGAACTAAATTATAAAATTGATATATCAGAAGAAATAAAAAATTCAAATAAACATTTTGAAAAATTAGATAAAATATTAAAATAAAAAGTATTTTGGAAGGAATAAATATGCTAAAACATGCTTATCTAATTATGGCTCATACAAATTTTAATCAACTAGGAAAATTAATAGAATTATTGGATTATAAGCAAAATGATATATACATACATATAGATAAAAAATCAAAATTCAATGAAGAAGAGTTAAAAAGCCATGCAAAAATTTCAAATATATATTTTGTAAAAAGAGTAAAAGTAACTTGGGGAAGTTTTTCACAGATTCAAGCTGAATTAAATTTATTAAGTGAAGCTACAACAAAAAATTATGATTATTATCATTTACTTTCTGGAATAGACATGCCAATTAAGAAAATTACGGAGATACAAAACTTTTTTGAACAAAATAATGGGAAAATATTTTTACATTTTAGAGGTAATAAAGAATATAAAGAAGTAATTGACAGAGTTAAATATTACTACATTTGCACAGATTTTAGAAAAAAGAAAGGACTAGAAAAAGTTATAAAATATATTTTTTTTCATTCATTCTTAGCTGTGCAAAAATTATTTAGAGTAAATAGAATAAAGAATATAAATGAAAAAATTAGAACTGGTGCAAATTGGTTTAGTATAACTAATGATTTAGCTCAGTATGTCGTAAAAAATAAAGAAAAAATTATAAAACAATATAAAATGACTTTTTGTGCAGATGAAGTTTTTCTTCAAACTATAG
This sequence comes from uncultured Clostridia bacterium, assembly GCA_944392515.1. Lineage (GTDB taxonomy): Bacteria > Bacillota > Clostridia > TANB77 > CAG-508 > CAG-793. The sequence goes on along the minus strand of CALXWV010000010.1, from coordinate 20,975 downwards.
TATTTAATAATGAAAAGTTTAGAAAAAAATTATATTATAACAATTTTGATGATAATTACATTTCTATTTTAAGAAAAATAGAATGGAGAAACTATAAACCATATACTTGGAAAATACAAGATTATGATTATCTAATGGAGCAAAAAGATTATTTATTTGCAAGAAAAATAGATGAAAAAATTGATAAAGATTTAGTAGAAAAAATATATAAAAAATTAAAAGAAAATAAAATTAACAAATATTAAATGGAGGATATAATGTCTAAAGAAAGCATTCTAGCCAAAAACACTGCAATAGTAACAATAGGAAAAATATGTACACAATTAATATCATTCTTTTTGTTACCTTTATATACAGCATATCTAACTACTGGAGAATATGGCGTAGTAGATTTATTAAATACATTAATAAGCCTTCTTATACCAATACTTACATTTCAAATAGATCAAGGTATTTTTAGATATTTAATAGATAAAAGAGATAATAAACAAGAACAAGCAAAATTAATTACAACAACTATATTCTTTTTAGGTGCTCAATCAATTATTTATATTATACTTTTTGCAATAATTAGTCCATGGATAAATAATGAATATAAGTACTTTTTAGCTACAAACCTTGTTGCAACTGCATTTACTAATGTAATGTTACAAATTGCAAGAGGGCTAGGAGATAATACTAAATATACATTAGGAAGTTTTATTTCAGCAACAGTTACAATATTGCTAAATTTAGTATTTATAGTTGGATTTAAAATGAATGCTTATGGTATGCTTTTAGCAAGCTTTTTAGGAAATATAGCATGTATAATATATGCTGTTATATCATTAAAAATTCCTAAATTTATTAAACGCTCACTTTATGATAAGAGTACATTAAAGAGCATTTTAAAATATTCAGTTCCATTAATACCAAATGCAATATCTTGGTGGATTGTAAATGTCTCAGATAGATTAATTATTACATATTTTATGAATGTATCAATGAATGGAATTTATTCAGTAGCAAATAAATTTTCATCTGTTGTAACAACAATATATAGCGTTTTTAATATTGCATGGACTGAATCTGCAGCAGTAAATTTTAAAGAGGAAGATAGAGATAAGTATTTTAGTAAAGTATTGGATGTTACTATAAGATTTTTTGGAGCTTTAGGAATAGGAATAATTGCATATATGCCATTTGCTTTTGGAATACTTGTAAATGAAAGCTATAGTGAAGCTTATTTACAAATTCCAATATTAATAATTGCAACAATGTTTAATATTTTAGTAAGTTATTTTGGTTCAATATATGTTGCAAAAAAACTTACTAAAGAGATAGCAAAAACTTCTTTTTTTGCAGCAATTATTAATGCTTTAATAAATATATTATTAATAAAATATATTGGATTATTTGCAGCATCTATTTCAACACTTGTAGCATGGGTTGCAATGTTTGTATATAGATATGTAGATTCAAAAAAATATATAAAATTAAAAGTAAGCATTAAAATGGTATTAATTATGATAATAATGTGCACTATAACAGTTATTACATATTATATAAAAAATATGATTTTATGTGGAATTGTAGCAATTTTTATATCAATATATGCTTTTTATATAAATAAAGATACAATGAAATCAATAACTCAAATGATGAAAAATAAATTAATAAAAAAATAAAGTATTAGCGTTTTTACCTTGCGGATTTTTAGAATTTATGATATTATACTTCTATAAAAAAGCAAAGGGGGAAATGTTATGAAAAGAAAATTTTTGTGCCTGCTAATTATATGCTTTAGCATATTAATGGTGGGCATTATTTCGTATGGTGCAGAAATAACACAAGTAAAAGAGGCACCTACAAAAGAAGATTACATAAATAAACAAGAAGATGCTGATAAAGAAATATCTAAACCAACTACAAAAGAAGATTTAGCTTCAGTACCTTCATTATTAAATTTAAATCAACCAACTAATATTTACATAGTTGGATACGTAGACTTTGATATGGCTTATCAAGTATTAGACTTAGTAAATCAAGAAAGAAAAAAAGCAGGATTAAATACTCTAGAGATGGATACAAGTTTATTAGATTCAGCAATGCATAGAGCAGCAGAAACATCAATATATTTTGAACATACAAGACCTAATGGAAAAGATTGCTTTACAATGGATCAAAGAATGTATGCTGAAAATATTGCAGCAGGACAAACTAGTGCTCAAATGGTAATGGATTCATGGATGCAATCAGAAGGACATAAAGCAAATATTTTAAATTCAAGTATGAAAAGTATAGGTATAGGATGTTTTTATTTCCAAGGAATATACTATTGGACACAATGCTTTGGTATAGATAAAGCAGTTGTTCCTCAAAAACCACAAAGTGGATGGGGAAGAGCAACTATAGAAGCAGTAACTGAATATCTTGCAATAGCAATAGATAAAACAGAAGCAACTTTAAAAGTAGGAGAAACAACAAATATTAATTTATATAACTATAACATAGGATTTCAAGTTCAAGGCTCTGGAATAGAAGAAGATTCTGCAACTTGGACAAGTTCAGACTCTAAAGTAGCTGAGGTTGATAAATATGGAAAAATTACTGCTGTCGGAGTTGGTGATGCAACAATAACTGTAAAAGTATCTGATGCTGAAGCTACAGTTAAAATTCATGTTGATTTACCATTTACTGATGTTTCAAGATCTAACTGGTATTATAATTCAGTTGAATATTGCTATAAAAATGGAATAATATATGGAACTACAAATACAACTTTTTCACCAAATACGAATGTAACAAGAGGAAACTTAGTTACAATACTTTGGAGAATGGAAGGTAGTCCAAAGTCAAGTGGAAGTTTAAGCTTTCCTGATGTAAAGCAAAGTGATTACTTTTATGAAGCAGTAAAATGGGCAGAAAAATCAGGAGTGGTACATGGATATGAAAATGGACAATTTGGACCAAACAACAATATATCAAGAGAACAATTAGCAACAATATTAAATAATTATGCAAAATATAAGAAAAAGGACACTAAAGCACAAGCAGATTTAAGTAAATTCGTAGATAATAGCAAGGTATCAAGCTATGCAAGAGAAGCAGTATCTTGGTCAGTAGCAAAAAATGTAATGAGTGGAAAAGTAAATGGTACAAAAATAGATCCACAAGGAAGAGCAACAAGAGCAGAAGCTGCAGCAATGATACAAAATTATTGTAATTATGTAGGTAGATAAATTAGAGTATTTAAAAAAGTGATTTTTATAAAAGTAAAAGAGGAGATAGAATATGAAAAACAAAACCTTTAGTATATTAACAATATTAATAATAAGCATGTTATTATTAACAGTATTTGGAGGATATACAAATGCTGCAACAAATATGAAAGAACCAATACCATTTAATGATGAAATAAGTTATTTAGAAAATGAAGATGGAACTTTAACAGTATGTAAAGCAAATGTAAATATCACAAATGCAACAATACCAGAAAGTATAAATGGAAAAAAAGTAACAAGAATTGGAGACTTTTGGGAATGTAGTAATTTAAAAAGTATAAGTATACCAAATACTGTAACAAGTATTAGACAAGGAGCTTTTGCGGATTGTACTTCTTTAGAAAGTATAGTTATACCAGATTCAGTAACTGAAATTGAATATGAAGCATTTTTAGATTGCACTTCACTTAAGAGTGTTACTTTACCAAAAAATTTAAAAGAAATTGATTCATATACATTTTTTCATTGTACTTCATTAAAAAATATAGAAATACCTAATTCAGTTGAAATAATTGGTTGGTGCTCTTTCCAAGGTTCAGGAATAGAAAGTATAACTCTACCAGAATCAGTAAAAACAGTATCTTTATGGGCTTTTGGAGATTGCAAAAATTTAAAAAGTATATACTTTTCAAAGAATATAGAAGAAATATATAATACAACTGACGGAAGTGCATTTGGAAATATTCCAACCACACAGCTAACAATATATGGATATAAAGGAACAGTAGCAGAAACTGTTGCAAAAGACTTAGGATATACATTTATAGCACTATCTGAAATACCTTTTAAAGATATAAAAACATCAGATTGGTATTATAACTCTGTAAAATTTGTTTCAGATAATAAGATAATTTTAGGAACTACGGATGAAACTTTTGCACCAAACAACAATTTAACAAGAGGTAACCTAGTTACAATACTTTGGAGAATGGAAGGAAGCCCAGTACTTGGTGGAGAACAAAAATTCTCAGATGTAAAAGAATCAGATTATTATTATGAAGCAGTTAAATGGGCAGAAAAAACTGGTGTTGTACATGGATATGATACAGGAAGATTCGGACCAAATAATAATATTTCAAGAGAACAATTAGCAACAATATTAAATAATTATGCAAAATACAAGAAAAAGGACACAAAAGTACAGGCAGATTTAACTAAATTTACAGACAATAAGCAAATTTCAAGTTATGCAAGAGAAGGAGTAGCTTGGGCAGTTGCTAAAAAAGTAATTAGCGGAAAAGTAAATGGAACAATTGTAGACCCACAAGGAAAAGCAACTAGAGCAGAAGCTGCAGCAATGATAGAAAATTATTGCAATTATGTAGGTAGATAAATTTATTATAAGGGGGGATTATATAATGAAAAAATTAAAAAATATAACTTGGCTTTTTATACTTATAATAATTTTAAATTATTTATTACCAACTATAAGTTTAGGAGCATCTGATAATAATGGACTAGCACGGAGATGAACTGCTAAAATTTAGAGGATATACAATAAAAGAATCTACTTCTATAAGTGATATTAATAATTACTATGGAAAACCAAAAGCTGAAGGAATTTCAGCTTTTGGGGGTAGAGCTTATTCATATAATGATGATAATCTTACTTGGTATTTACATATTGAAACTGATTCACAAGGTAAAATAAAAGGTTATGGTTGTATTGGAGAAGGGTTTAAAGCACATGGATATGCCTATGGAGATGAAGATACAAATGTAATGTACTATTTAGGTGGAGATGCAATTACAGAATATGATTCAGATAAGATAATAGGTATATATAGATATAATTGTAGTAGTGCAGATATTGAGAGCTATTGGAATAGATTTAAAAATAATAGTGAATATTTATATGATTTGCAAAAGCATGTAATAATCGTTAGTAGAATGCTTACTAGACAACAAGGTTATGAGTTTACTCAAAATTATATAGATGAAGATTTATTCTATAAAAATGAATTATTAAAAGAAAATGGAACAGATTTATATGAGTATGCAAAAGCTACAGGACAAACAAAATATATATCATTAATTTTAAGCAGAACTGATAGATTTTATTCTTCATTTCCTAACCCTATAGTTTTAGGAGCTTATACAAGAAATTATTCAAAGCCTGAAAATTATAAATATTTATTTTATGATATAAAATTTATAGATGAAGAAAATTATACAATATATACAACTTTTACTTTCATAGATCCTGAATTCTTAAAAGAGAAAAAAGAAGTGGAACTAACAGATAGAGAAAAAGAACTACTTGAAAAGGCAAAGGCTGAGTATAGTAAACAAGGAAAGCATATTGATGAGGCAAATGCTTATTATGATAAAACAGGTAGTCAATTTGAAACAGAACCAGTTTATGAGAAGCTTCCACTTGTTGCAGGTAAATGGAATGATAGTGCTTTGCAAGGTGCTACAGATTTTATAAATGTAGCAAGAGTAGGGTTAGGACTTACACCGCTAACTTTAAATGAATATATGGCAGAATGTGCTCAAAGTAAAGCTGCATTAGTTGCTTATGCTAATAGTAATGGCCTAGACGGAGGACATACTATGGCTAAACCTGATGGAGTAGATGATGAACTTTATAGAAAAGCACAAAGTTATATGAATGAAAATTTGTATTATGGCAATATACAAATGAGTATAGAAAATGCATTAAATGATGGCTATGGAGATCCTGTTGAATGTGGTCATAGATATAATTTGTTAGACCCTACATATACTGATTTTGGAGTAGGAGCTGTAGGAAAAGGTATTTCATTTGGTTGGCAAGGAGTTCATAAATTTGCAAGTAATGGAACATACAATAGTGTGGAATTAGTAGCTTGGCCAAGTAATGGTATATTTCCTGTAAACATGGTATCTTCAGGAATAGGAAATTGGACAGCAAGATTCTATAAAAATTATACTGTATCAAATGAAACAGAAGTAACAATTAAATGTTTAAATACAGGAAAAACCTATGAAATAAATAATAGTAATAAAAATGATTCAGATAAATATCTTGCAGTAGCATATTCAAGACAATTAACATTTAGAGATGATACAATAACTTATACTGATGGAGATGTGTTTGAAATAACATTACATAATGTTAAAGATTCTACAGGAAAACTAACAGATTATACCTATAGAAGCGTATTTAAAAATATATCAAGTGCTAGTAAAACTGATGTAAAAGATATAACTATTAGCCCTACTGAAGTTAATCTTGCAATTAATGAAGAGAAAAAAATTGATATAAAGTTGCAGCCACAAGAAGCTGTAAATGTTATTACAAATATAGAATCTTCTAATGAAAAAGTTGCAAAAGTAAGACAAGATGGTTTAATAACTGCTGTTGGAGCAGGAGATGCAACTATAACTATTATTAGCGGAAATATTTCAAAAAAAGTACAAGTATCGGTATCTCCTTTTAAAGATGTAAAAAATGATGTATGGTATTTTGATTCAGTAAAATACTGCTATGATAATGGAATAATAATGGGAACAACAGATACGACATTCTCACCAAATACAAATGTAACAAGAGGCAATCTAGTTACAATATTATGGAGAATGGAAGGTAGTCCAAAAGTAAGTGGCAACTTATCTTTCCCAGATGTAAAAGAAACGGATTACTACTATGAAGCAGTAAAATGGGCAGAAAAAACTGGAGTAGTACATGGATATGATACAGGAAAATTCGGACCAAATAATAATATATCAAGAGAACAATTAGCAACAATATTAAATAACTATGCTAAATACAAGAAAAAGGATACTAAAGCACAGGCTGATTTAACTAAATTTACAGATAACAAAAAGATTTCAAGTTATGCAAGAGAAGGTGTAGCTTGGGCAGTAGCAAAAAAAGTAATGAGTGGAAAAGTAAATGGAACAATGGTAGATCCACAAGGAAAAGCATCAAGAGCAGAAGCAGCAGCAATGATACAAAACTATTGCAATTATGTCGGAAGATAAACTTTAGTTTTTAATGTTTTTAATTTAATAAATAATTAAAGTACGAGGAGGTAGGTTATGAAAAAAGTAATAAGCACTTTCTTAGTAATATTATTAATCTTTACAGCTTTTACTGTATTTAATATAAATGAAGTAAAAGCTATACAAGAAACTAGAAGTGCAAAAGAATTAATTAGTATAATTAAAGAGAATTTTACTGGTGATGAAAGAATGGCAATACCAGAAGTAGAAGAATTACAAACTAATTTTGAAGATAATTCTAATATTTATTTTGTATTAAAAGGAACTCACTTCGCAAGCATGATAAAAGATTGGCAAGATAAAAAAGAGTTTACTGAAAACTCAGCATATTATAATGAGCTAAAGCCTCATATAGAAGGAAAAATCTTTTTAGATATTGCTCTACATATAGAAAAGCCAGCAGGCACAGAAAAAATGGAACTAATTGCTGATGATGAGTATAAAACAAATTTATTAATATCATCTAACTTTAATTATGTTAAAGAATTAGAAGATGGTTCATATAATATAACTATGGAAGTAGCTTTTAAAGATTTAAGTGCAGATATATGGTATTATGGAAGTCAGATAGATATTTTTAATACTAATTTAACATTAAAAGGTTATACAAATGAAGCAGATAAAGAGCCATCTTATACTAGTCAAGTAACATTAGTACCATTAGATGATTTAGAAATGAATGATGCAAAACAAGATTCTTCATATGGAACTTATATACTTACAAATAATAATCAAATATTAAAAGCAAATGAAGTAGATAACATAGAAAATATAAGAGTAGCAACAATAGAAGCACCAGAAAGCATAGCAAAAAAATTCTCTTACAACAAAGATTCAAAAGTTGTAACTATGAATAATTTAGGTGAAAATACAAATGCATATAATATAACTATTTATTCACCAAAATTAAATATTATAGGAAACAATGTAATAGGAGAAACAATTACCTTTAATAATAAGTGTACAATATCAATGGAATCAGGAGCAAAATTAGATGCATTGATTACAAATGAGAATAATATTACTTTAGAAGATAATATAGTAAAGAAAACTTATGAAAAGGAAAAAATAATTGGTACAAACTATTATAAATATACATATACAGTTTTGAAGGGAACAGGATTTAGAGATGTTAGCAAAAATGTATGGTATTATAATTCAGTAAAATACTGCTATGATAATGGAATAATAATGGGAACAACAGAAGAAACATTTTCGCCAAATAACAATTTAACAAGAGGAAATCTAGTTACAATACTTTGGAGAATGGAAGGAAGCAAAAAGGTAGATAGTAACTTAACATTTCCGGATGTAAAAGAAACGGACTACTACTATGAAGCAGTAAAATGGGCAGAAAAATCTGGAGTAGTACATGGATATGATACAGGAAAGTTTGGACCAAATAACAATATATCAAGAGAGCAATTAGCAACAATATTAAATAATTATGCTAAATACAAGAAAAAAGATACTAAAGCACAAGCAGATTTAACTAAATTTACAGATAACAAGAAAATCTCAAGTTATGCAAGAGAAGGTGTAGCTTGGGCAGTAGCAAAAAAAGTAATGAGCGGAAAAGTAAATGGAACAATGGCAGATCCACAAGGAATGGCATCAAGAGCAGAAGCTGCAGCAATGATACAAAATTATTGCAATTATGTTGGAAGATAAAAAATAATAATGTTTATTGATGGATAGAAAAATAATAATAAAAAAATATTTTCTGTCCATTATAAATAAAATTTAAATGAATTTATGAAAAAGTACGAAAATAGGGGAAAATTATGAGAAAAATTAAATTAATTATAGTAAGTTTTATAATAATATTATTTTTGAATTATTTAATTCCAATTGCTTATGCAGTAGAAAATATAAATGAAAATAATATAAATGATATAGAGAATAATAAAATTGATACTTCAAAAGAAAATATGAATACGATTGTAAAAGAGACTACAGATATAAAAGAAAACAATACTGAAAGTATAGAAAGTAATGTTACTGAAAACATTACAAAAGAGAATGAAGAAGAAATAGAATTTGCAAGTAATGAATTAAAAGAGTATTTGTTAAATAATTATGATGCAAATTCAGATAATAAAATTACACAATACGATTTAAATCAGATAACTGAATTAGAATTACCGTATTTTAACGAAATAATAGATTTAAAAGGGTTAGAGAATGCTGAAGCATTAAAGAAAATTACATTAAGAGATGCAAAGAACTTTGCAACTTTACAAAATCTTAAGAATCTTGAAACAATTGAAATAGAAAATATTTATTCTCAAGATGATTATAAATCAATAAAACAAATTCAAAATATAAAGAATATTACATTATATTATATTGATTTTAATTTATATAGCCTTTTAGATTTACCAACCAATATAACTAAACTAGAATTAAATTACTGCACAATAGATAACTTAGAGGGATTAAAGTCATTTTTAAATTTAGAAGAATTTGAACTTTATGGAAGACAATATTCGGAAAAAGAATTAATTGGACTAAATTATATAAATGAATTACCAAATTTAAAAAAATTAACTATAAATGATTTAGAAATAACAAATCTTGATTTCTTGAATAATAACAATACTATAGAAATGTTAGATATATCTAATAATAAAATAACAGATATTTCATTTATTTCTACAATGCCGAAACTTAAAAGTATAGAAATTTCAAGAAATAGCATACAAGATTTATCTATTTTAGAAAATAGTCCTTTAATACAAGATAAATATTTTGCACAAAATATAATATTAGAAGGCTATCAAATAGAAGAAGGTAAGACTATCGAAATAGATTTACCAGAAAGTATTAAATCTACTTTTAATTCTAATAGTAGTTTTTATATGAATGATGCAAGAATTGTAAATACTTCAGAAGATACAGATGGAAAAAGTGCATATATAAATGATAATAATACAAAAATTATTATAAATACAGAAGGACTAAGTATAGGACAAAAAGAAGTAAGATTTGAACTACAAGGAAGTGGTAGTTTAGCTTGTTCAGACATAATAGTAAAATATACTGTATTAGCACCTGGAGATAAAGAACAAGAAATTAGTTTTGCAAGCAATGAATTAAAAAATTATTTATTAGAAAATTTTGATGCAGACAAAGATGGAAAAATAACTCAATTTGATATGGCACAAATTATAGAACTAAATTTACCATATTTTAATGAAACAGCAGATTTACAAGGATTGGAGTATGCTACATCATTAAAGAAAATTAGCATACATAATTCAAAAAATATTAAAGTTTTACAAAACTTAGAAGATTTAGAAGCAATTGAAATAGAGAATATTAATTCTCAAGAAGATTATCAATCGATAAAACAAATTTCAAATATAAAAAATATAACACTTAATTATATTGATTTTAATTCATATAGTTTATTAGATTTACCAACTAATATAAGTAAACTAGAATTAAATTACTGCACAATAGATAGTCTAGAAGGAATAAAATCTTTTTCAAACTTAGAAGAACTTAATATTTATGGAAGACAATCTTCAGAAAAAGAAATAATTGGACTAAATTACATAAATGAATTACCAAATTTAAAAAAATTAACTATAAATTATCTAGAAATAACAAATGTTGACTTCTTAAGTAATAACAATACTATAGAAATGTTAAATATATCTAATAATAGTTTAACAGATATTTCAACTATTATTACAATGTCCAAACTTAATAATATAGATATTTCATGGAACAATATACAAGATTTATCTATCTTAGAAAATAGCCCGTTACTACAAGATAAATATATTTCTCAAGAAATAATTTTAGATGGCTATGAAATTGAAGAAGGCGAAACTCTAGAAATAGATTTACCAGAAAGTATAAAGGCAGCTTTTAATTCCAATAGTAGTTTTTATATGAATGATGCAAGAATTGTAAAGAGTTCAGAAAATACAGAAGGAAAAGGTGCATATATTAATGAAAATAATACAAAAATTATTATAAATGCAGAAGGACTAAGCATTGGACAAAAAGAAGAGCGTTTTGAATTAGAAGGAAGTGGAAACTTAGCCTGGTCGAATATAACAGTAAAATATACTGTTTTAGCACCTGGGGATAAAGATCAAGAAGTTAGTTTTGTAAGTGATGAATTAAAAAATTATTTATTAGAAAATTATGATGCAGACAAAGATGGAAAAATAACTCAATTTGATATGGCACAAATTATAGAACTAAATTTACCGTATTTTGAAAATATAAACTTACAAGGTTTAGAATATGCAACTTCATTAAAGAAACTTTATGCTATAAATGCAAAAAATCTAAATGTTTTAACAAATTTAACAAATTTAGAAGAATTAGATATAGAAAATATTTTTACTCAAGAAGATTTTATAGCTATAAGAAATATTCCAAATATAAAAAAACTAGGATTGCATTATATAAACTTAAATGAATATTCATTAAATGAATTACCTACCAAAATAGAAAAATTAACACTAAGTAATTGTTCGATAGAAAATATAGATAATATTTCAAGATTTAATAATTTAACAGATTTAGAAATTTTGGGAAGACAATATTCAGATAAAGAAATACAAGGATTAAGTAATATTAATAATTTGTCAAATCTAAAAAATTTGGTATTAGAAAATTTAGATTTACAAAATATAAATTGGCTTGAAAACAATAATACTATTAAGACATTAGATGTATCATATAATAAAATAACAGATATATCTGTTATAAAAAGTATGACTCAATTAGAAAATGCATATTTTCAGTATAATAATATACAAGATATAACTACTCTTAGAGGAACAAAGTTTATAGATAGTGAAAATAATGTAGCACAAAGAATTCAATTGACTGTAGAAGGGAATTCAGGTAAGCAAATAGAAATAGATTTACCTCAAACAATAAAAAGTGCATTAGATCAAAATGATGATTTATTTTATATTAATAATTTAAGAATAGATCAAAGTGGAAAATTAAGTAACGGAGAGTCAAAAACTATAGCGAGAATAAGCGAAGATAAAACAAAAATCATATTAGATGCATCTGGTATTGATATAGCAAGCGGAACAGAAAATTTAAACTTTTATGGAACGGGAATTTTAGATTCTACTTCAATAGTTATTTCATATAAAATATATGCAACAGGTGATAATACAAAAGAAGTCGAATTTGGTGATAGTAATTTAAAAAATTATATATTACAAAATTATGATATAGATAAAGATGGAAAAGTTACAGAATTTGATATGGCACAAATTCAAGATTTATCAATAAATAATTTATCATTAAATAGTGTAAAAGGTTTAGGAAAAGCAAAGAATTTAACTAGATTAAATATATATATAAATTATAATTATGAAAATAGTGAACTTATACCAGTAGACTTATCAGAATTGGCTAATTTAAATAAACTAGAGTATTTAACTTTATCTGGAAATACAATGGATATGGACTTTATAAGTAGCTTACAAAATCTTGAAACATTAGATATTAATATATCTTATGAAAAGCCGGATAATATATATTTGCTAGAAAATTTACCTAATTTACAACGATTATATCTTAAAGGAAAAATTGAAACATTAGACCCAATTTCTAAACTTAAAAACTTAACAGATTTGACAATTAATATATCTAATGATAATAATTTAGACTTTAATGCATTATCAGAACTTAAATTACTTACTAGTTTGAGTTTAAGCGGAAATTTTAATTTAGTAGAAAACTTTAATGCTATAGGAAAATTAACAAATTTAATATCTTTTTCAATACATAGATATAATGATATAAATGACACACAAAAATTAGATTATTCTTTTTTAAGTAAATTTTCTAATATTTGGACTTTGAGTATCACAGATAATTATACAGAAATTGATTGTGATGTAATAAATTCAAATAATTTAAGTCATTTAAACTTAAGAGTAAAATCTTTAATAAATACTCAAGAGATAAGTAATTATGAAAAGTTAAACTATTTATCAATTGAAAAAAGTAAATTAACAAATATTGATTTTGTGAGAAATTTAAAAGTATATTCATTAGTACTTGATAATAATTTTATTACAGATTTATCTCCATTAGAAAATTTAAATATAGATTATGTAGATTTAACTAATAATCCTATAGATCCTGAAAATGAGGCAAATGCTAGAGTAATAAAACTATATGATGATAATGGAAAAGATTTAATATTAACTGAATATGAAAAAACTAAAAATTTAGAATTTGAAGATAATGAATTTAAAAACGAATTATTAAGAGATGATGATTTAAATGGAGATGGGGAAATATCTATATATGAAATGGAACAGATAGACTATCTAACTGTAAATAATCTTGAACATGCTGAATATTTAATAAATTTAGAAGGTTTATCTATTTATTCTATAGAATTAAATGCAGAAGGACAAAAAAAGTTAATAGAAGAGATTAAGAAGATTAATCCAAATGTAGAAATTTCATTTTCAAATATGACAGTAAACATAGATTTAGGACAGTTTAATCAAAATTCAAATAATTATGAAGTTAATATAAATGAAATATGCCCTATATTAAGTGAATTTAACAATCCAGAAAGCATCTTATATATAGAAAATCTTGCATTAGAAGAATCATATATTGATGAAAATATTGCTAAATTTGATGGTAATACATTATCTTTAAATAGAAATATTATAGGTGAACAAAATTATGATATAATATATAGAGATAAAGATAATACAAATAATATACATATTTATGTAACTTGGAGAAATATTACTACAGGAGATAATACTAAAATTATAGATATTAAAGATACAAATTTAAAAGAAAAATTACTTAAAGAATATGATTTAGATAAAGACGGTAAATTTACAGAATATGATGCAAATAATATTGCAGTATTAAACATAAATGATTCAAATATAGAAAGGTTAGATGGAATAGAAAGCTTCCAAAACTTGAGAGTTATTTATGCATTTAATAACAATATATCTGATTTAGAGCCATTAAGAAATATGAAAAATTTACAAGAAGTATCTTTTAGAAAAAATAATATTTCCAATATTGAGCCTATAATGGGATTAAATAATTTATATTTCATAGATATGGCGGAAAATAAAATTTCAGATATTTCATATTTAAGTAATAGAAAATTTGAGCTTGTAAGGTATATTGGAATAAATAATAATTATATAGATTTATCAAATAACAGTAAGCAGTTAGAAATATATTTAAATGAATTAGAAAAGGATTATAACAAAAATCTAGATAATGAGTTTATATATAATTATAATAAAGCTATGCTTAGCAATTTTGCTACAACTCAAAAATATGGTAATCCTTTTGAGCAAGATAATGAAGTAAAAATGGATGCAAAAATAAAAGAAAAATTAATTAAAGCTGGAGCAGATTTAAATAAAGATGGTAAATTAACAGCTAGAGAATTAAATGAATCAACTACATCATCTTACAACGGTGATGGAATATATGCTGAAGCGGTTGTAAAAAGCTTAGATTTATCTAGTTTAGGATTAACAGACATTAGTGGATTAGAATATTTATCGGGCTTGAAAGAATTAAACTTAAGTCATAATAATTTATCTAATATAGAACCACTATCTCATTTAATGAATTTAACAAAATTAGATTTAAGTTATAATAACATAAAAGACATTAGTGTTTTACCATATTATGCATGTAATTATAAATATAGAACAATTAATTTAAGCCATAACAATATTTCGGATATATCAAGTATAAATAATTGGATAATTTTAAATAATACTGCATATTGTGGCTGGCAATCAGGTGGAGATCCAAATTTCAGAATGGTTAATTTAGATCTATCATACAATAGCATTGAAGATATATCTGGTGTTAAAGATTATAAATGCTTAGAGCAAATAAATTTAAGTAATAATAAAATTAAAGATATATCTAGTTTAAAAAATTATAACTTTAATGTAAATGACCCATCTTTGGGTTCAGATTATGGTGATGAAATAGTAGAACAACTATCAAGCTTCAAAGGAATAGATTTATCTTCAAATTATATAGATGTAAATACATCAGGAAATAAATCAGCAATTGAAGTATTTAAAAATAAGAAAGTAAGTTTTAATGTAAATAGTCAAAATAGCTTAATGAATTTTAAAGATGTAAGTCAAAATGTATGGTATTACAATTCAGTAAAATACTGCTTTGATAATGGAATAATAATGGGAACAACAGATACAACATTTTCACCAAATACAAATGTAACAAGAGGAAACCTAGTTACAATACTTTGGAGAATGGAGGGAAGTCCTAAGGTTAGTGGTAGCATATCTTTCCCAGATGTAAAAGAAACGGACTACTATTATGAAGCAGTAAAATGGGCAGAAAAATCAGGAGTAGTACATGGATATGATACAGGAAAATTTGGACCAAATAATAATATATCAAGAGAGCAATTAGCAACAATACTTAACAATTATGCAAAATACAAAAAGAAAGATACATCAAATAAGGCAGATTTAACTAAATTTACAGATAATAAAAAGATTTCAAGTTATGCAAGAGAAGGTGTAGCTTGGGCAGTAGCAAAAAAAGTAATGAGTGGAAAAGTGAATGGAACAATTGTAGATCCACAAGGAATGGCATCAAGAGCAGAAGCTGCAGCAATGATACAAAACTACTGCAATTATGTTGGAAGATAGTTTGATTTTCAATTGGGGGACGGTCCTTTTTGAAAAATATTTTACGAAAAGGTCCGTCCCAAATTGTAAAAGAATATAAGGAGGATAATAATGAAAAAGTTTATTTCAATAATTATATTAGCTATATTTATTACAAGTATGACAATACCTGCAATATATGCAGCTGATACAGATGAAGAAGTTAAAATAAATGATGAAAATTTAAAAGAAGCATTATTACAAGATTATGATTATGACAAAAATGGAAAAATTACTAAATCAGATATGGAACAAATAAAAGACTTTAATCCTATGGACAGTATAGAAGATTTTACAGGTTTAGAGTACGCAGTAAATGCTGAATCAGTAGATGTCTCAATTATGGGAAAAAAGAATATCAGTAGTATTTTTAAATTAACAAATTTAAAAAGTTTAAGAATTAATGACTGGTACTTAGGAGAAGATGGAACAGATGTAGATTTAAATGGAATAGAAAATTTAACAAAATTAGAGAGTTTAGATTTACATATTGAATCAGCTAATGTTTTGAATTTAGAAAAACTAGAAAAATTAACAAATTTAAAAGATTTAAAATTAGAAATAGAAAATGATGATTTAACATTTATGAATAATTTAACAAATCTTGAGACTTTAAGATGTGAACTTCCTACATTATATTCAAATAATGCTGTAAATTATAGATTTGATAAATTAAAGAAATTAAAAGAATTAATTTTTACAGCTGATGAAATAAATTTATCAGACATAAAAGATTTAACAAGCATTGAAAGCGTAAATATAAAACTTAATTTAGATGATTCACAAGATTTATCAGAAGTTGGAGCTTTAAAAAATTTGCAAAAGTTATCTGTATCTAATGCAGATGTTTTAACAAATTTTAAAGCTATAAATAATATGGGAAATATAACTAAGTTAAGTTTAGGATATAATAATTTAAATAATGTAAAAGAATTAGACACTATAACATCAGATTCTTTAGAATTAAGTATTTCTAATAGTGGCTCTTTAGGTAGTGGCGAATTTTATAGTGATGAAGATGAGAAAAACTTACTAGAAAAAATTAATAATATAAATGCAGAAAATTACTATTTTTCAGTATCATCATATAACAGAAGAATAAAAAATATAGAAAAAAGTGAATCAAAAACATATTCATTTAAAGAAATTAGTTCAATATTAGATGAAGCTTTTGATTCTTCAAGCAAACTATATATGCCAGATGCAACAATTGAAGCTAGTTATAATAGCAATGCCACTATTGATAAAGCTAATAAAACTATTACTATAAAAGCTGGTGATAGTGCTGGAGAAAAACAATTTACAATTGATGTTAGAAATTCACAAAAAACATTAAGCTTTTCAATAAGTTATAATATAACTGATGGAGGAGATAAAAATAAAGAATTAAATATTCCAGATGAAAATCTAAAAAATAAATTATTAAGAGGTTATGATTTAGATTTAGATGGAAAGATAACAGAATTTGATGCTTTAAATACATCTACTTTGAGTTTATCTAATAGCAATATATCTGATTTAACAGGTTTGGAAAATTATTCAAATTTAACTTCATTATGGATTAACTCAAATAAAATAAAAGATTTAACACCAATAATGGGACTTTCAAAGTTAAAAAGTATTAATGCAAGCAAAAACTTAATTACTGATTTATCTTGTTTAAAAAATAGAAAATTTGCTAATTTATCTTTACTTAATTTAAGTGAAAATTTTATAGATTTTTACAATGATAGTGAGAACTTAAATATATATTTAGAAGAGTTAGGAAAAGATAAAAACTATGGAATAAATGGAGAAACACTTTCATATTATGCAACATCACAAAAATATGGTAATCCAGAAGATTTTGATAAAGAAGTGAACTTCGGTGATGAAAAAATTAAAAATAAGATAATTGAACTAGGTGCAGATACAAATAATGATGGAAAATTAACAGCACGTGAATTATATGAATCAACTTATGTTGATAGTCCTTCTACCATGAGACAAAATTCAGCTCCAAAGCAAAAAATTGCAAAATTAGATTTATCTAATATGGGAATAAGTGACTTAAGTGGATTAGAATATATGGGAGAACTAGAAGAATTAGATTTATCTAATAATAACATTAGTAATATTGAACCAATATGTCATTTAATGAATTTGAAAAAATTAAACTTAAGTAATAATAATATTTCAGATATCAGTGCTTTACCTGAGTATGCTGGTAACAGCCCATACTACAATACAACATTATTAACTAAAGATTGTTATTTTGAATTAAATTTATCTAATAATAATATAACAGATATATCTAGTTTAAAAAACTGTTTAAGATATGTTAATACTGAATGCATCCCATGGTCTGCAACAGGATCTAAGCCAGAAAGAAAATTAAAATTAGATTTTTCAGGAAATAAAATACAAAATATAGAAGTAGTTAATGAATTTAAGAGCTTACTATGGCTAGATTTAAGTGATAATGAAATAAAAGATATCACAGCTTTAAAAGATTATGATTTTGTTGTAGGATACTGGACTGATGAAGTAAAAGACTTAGAATTATTTGAAGGAATAGACTTATCTAATAATGATATTGATTTAAATGCAGAAGGAACTAAAAATGCTAAATCACATTTTGATGAGCAAAATGTAAAATTAATATTAGACAATCAAGGAACAGAACAAAAACCTGCTGAAGAAACAATGAATTTTAAAGATGTAAGTCAAAATGTGTGGTACTATAATTCAGTTAAGTACTGCTTTGATAATAAAATAATAATGGGAACAACAGATACGACATTCTCACCAAATACAAATATAACCAGAGGAAATTTAGTTACAATACTTTGGAGAATGGAAGGAAATCCAAAGTCAAGTGGCAACATAACTTTTCCTGATGTAAAAGGAACGGATTACTACTATGAAGCAGTAAAGTGGGCAGAAAAAACAGGAGTAGTACATGGATATGATACAGGAAAATTTGGACCAAATAATAATATATCAAGAGAACAATTAGCAACAATACTTAACAATTATGCAAAATATAAAAAGAAAGATACATCAAATAAAGCAGATTTAACAAAATTTACAGATAATAAAAAGATTTCAAGTTATGCAAGAGAAGGTGTAGCTTGGGCAGTAGCAAAAAAAGTAATAAGTGGAAAAGTAAATGGAACAATGGTAGATCCACAAGGAATGGCATCAAGAGCAGAAGCTGCAGCGATGATACAAAACTACTGCAATTATGTAGGAAGATAATGTAATTTTCAATTGGGGACGGTCCTTATTGAAAAATATTTTACGAAAAGGTCCGTCCCAGATGTAAAATAAAGAATTTTAGACATAAAACTCTAAAATTCTTTATTTTTTTTATTTACTATGATATAATTGCAAAGAATTAAAGAAACAAAGGGGAGATTTTAATGAAGAAAAGCCTTATAAAAATATTATCTATAATTAATATAGTAATTATATTAATTACAATGTTTAATACAAAAGTATTTGCACAAACTAAATATAATCAAGTGGAAATTCCAGCAACACAAATTAGAAAAAATGGAATTAATAACTTTCCAGAAAGCTATAAAAAGCTATTGCAAAAATTAGTAAATAAAACTGGACATACTAATTGGAAATTCGTTGCGTTATATACAGACATAGATTGGAATGAATTAGTTTCTAAAGAAAGCCAAGATTTAAAAAATACAATAATAAAAAATGAAGCAAACAACTATCCTGAATCTTGGTACTGTTCATGTGGAAAAGAAGGAGACGCTGGATATTATTGTGCATCAAAAGATATAATTTCATATTATTTAGATCCTAGAAATTTTTTAACAGAAATTACAATATTTCAATTTTTAGATTTATCTAATAATATAAATGTTTCAGTATCAGATATAGAAAAGTTAGTGGATGGAACATTTTTAGATGGGGAAGCAAATGGAATTAGATATGCACAAATGATATATGATGCTTCAAAAGAATCAGGAGAAAGTGCATATAGCTTAGTAATAAAGATATTTCAAGAATTAGGAAAAAATTCTCAAGGTAATATGCCATATGTTGTTTCTGGACTAGATGAAAAATATCCTAATGTATATAACTTCTTTAATTATGGAGCTAAAGATGGAGACAACAATATTGAACTTGCTTTAGAATATGCATATAATGCTGGATGGACAACACCATATAAAGCAATTGTAGAAGGTGCAAAATTACTTTCGAATAATTATTTAAATCAAGGGCAAAATACTAAATATACATATAAATTTGATATAATTGGAAATACATTAGAAAAATTATATGAACATCAATATATGACAAATGTTCAAGATCCAAATAATCAAGCTAATATGCTATATGAAGCATACTACAATAATGGATTTTTAAATAGAGATTTAACATTTATAATTCCAGTATATAAAAATATGCCTACATATGTAAAATTACCATCAAATGAAACAGGCAATTTATATTATGTAAGTTCAAATTATACATCAGTATTTTTAAGAAATGGCCCAGGTGGTGCTGGAAGCGGTTATATAAATATAGCAGCATTATTAAAAGATACTGTAGTAAGTGTTCTTCAAACAGGTATAAATGGTTGGGCAAAAGTTAAATATAATGATTTAGAAGGATATATGTCAGAAGATTATTTAACACCAGTAAACACTGTTAAAGATACATATAAAGTTCCTTCAATAAGTGAATTACCTTTTGTTGATGTAGATGCAGATAATTGGTATTATAACTCAGTAAAATATTGCTATGATAATAAAATAATTATGGGAACAACTAATGAAACCTTTTCACCAAATACAAATGTAACCAGAGGAAACCTAGTTACTATACTATGGAGAATGGAAGGTAATCCAAAGTCAAGTGGAGACATATCTTTCCCAGATGTAAAAGAAACTGATTATTATTATGAAGCAGTAAAGTGGGCAGAGAAAACTGGAGTAGTACATGGATATGATACAGGAAAATTTGGACCAAATAATAATATATCAAGAGAACAATTAGCAACAATACT
>CALXWV010000009.1 GCA_944392515.1 uncultured Clostridia bacterium | reverse complement strand
TTACTGTTATTGTTTCTTCTGTATTTTCTGTATATTCTTTTGTTAGTACTCTTTTATCTACTGATAATGTCCATCCTGCTACTCCTTGAATTTCTTCATTTGCTGTTATTTTTGCTGTTACATTTTCTTTTGTATATGTATTTGGTGTGTATTGTATTTCTAATGTTGGAGCTGTATTATCTATATTAAATACATTACTTTTGGTTATAGCTTTGTTTCCTACTTTATCTTCTACTAATATCCATAAATAGTATTCTCCTGTTTCTTTTGGTGTCGTTATTGTTTGTCCTTCTTCTAATACATTTGTTATTTCATTTTCTTGAACATTTTCGCTTTTTGTACTCCATAAGTATTTTGTACTACTTACTCCTGATAAGTTATCTGTTACTGTTACTGTTGTATTCATTTGTTTTACTGGATTATTTGTTCCATTATTTGATATTTCTACATTTGGAGCTATGTCATCTAATGTATAATTTAATCCTTTTTCTATTGCATATGACTCTGCTGTACTATTGCTTGCACACAATATATTTAGATTTTTGTAACCTCCAAATGCATTTGAAGCTATTGTTGTAACTGTTTTAGGTATTATAGCTTTTGTTAAGCTACTACATAGAGAAAACATATATTCTCCTATACTTGTTACTCCTTCTGGGATTTTAATTTCTTCTAAACTAGTGCAAAACCCAAATGCCCCCTTTCCTATACTTGTCATTCCTTTTGGTAGTTCTATATTGGTTAAGCTACTACAGCCATAAAATGCATACTCTCCTATACTTGTTAATCCTTTTGGTAGTTCTATATTGGTTAAACTACTACAGTCATAAAATGCCATATTTCCTATACTTGTTACTTCTTTTGGGATTTCTATATTTGTTAAGCTTATACAGTTATTAAATACTCTATCTCCTATACTTGTTACTCCTTCTGGGATTTCTATATTGGTTAAACTACTACAGCCATCAAATGCATTATCTCCTATGCTTGTTAATCCTTCTGGGATTTCTATATTTGTTAGGTGACTACAGTGATAAAATGTTCCAACTTCTATACTTGTTAGTCCTTCTGGTAGTTCTATATTGGTTAAGCTACTACAGTAACTAAATGCACCACTTCCTATACTTGTTAATCCTTCTGGGATTTCTATATTTGTTAGGCTACTACAGTGATTAAATGCATTGC
This sequence comes from uncultured Clostridia bacterium, assembly GCA_944392515.1. GTDB lineage: Bacteria > Bacillota > Clostridia > TANB77 > CAG-508 > CAG-793. The sequence goes on along the minus strand of CALXWV010000009.1, from coordinate 40,916 downwards.
TTCCTATACTTGTTAATCCTTCTGGTAGTTCTATATTGGTTAAGCTTCTACAGCCATAAAATGCATAACTGCCCATACTTGTTACTCTTTCTGGGATTTCTATATTTGTTAAGCTACTACAGTCCCAAAATGCATACTCTCCTATACTTATTAATCCTTTTGGTAGTTCTATATTGGTTAAGCTACTACAGTCATCAAAAGCATACTTTCCTATACTTGTTACTGTCTCTAAAACTATATAACTTATATCCTCTTTCTTAGGTGGATATTGTAACAATTGTTTGCCGTCTTTTGTATATAATACTCCCTCATCATCCATATATTCGGTATTGTTTATATCAACTTTTATATTTGATAAACTTGAACATAAAAAGAATGTATTGTCTTCTATACTTGTTAATCCTTTGGGTAGTTCTATATTGGTTAAGCTATTACAGCTATAAAATACATACTCATCTATACTTGTTAATCCTTCTGGTAGTTCTATATTGGTTAAGCTACTACAGTCATCAAATGTTCTTTCTTCTATACTTGTTAATCCTTCTGGTAGTTTTATATTAGTTAAGCTACTACAGTCCGAAAATGCATAACTTCCTATACTTGTTACTCCTTCTGGGATTTCTATATTGGTTAAGCTACTACAGCCATAAAATGCACTCCTGCCAATACTTGTTAATCCTTCTGGTAGTTCTATATTGGTTAAGCTTCTACAGCCATAAAATGCCCAGCTTCCTATACTTGTTATTCCATCTTCTATAACTACATTTTTTACCAAGTCTATGTATTCATTGTTGTGCCAATCTGTAGAATCGCTTATATTCCAATCTTTCATTTCTCCAGTTCCAGATATAGTTAAAGTTCCATCTGCTGAAAGTGTAGCTATTATGCTTCCATCTCCATCTTTTGATATATCCCAACTATTATTTTCAGCTAATACTGACATATTCATTTTTGCTTTGTCATTAATTAAATATTGGATATCTGTCCTTTTTATTAATACACTTATTATTAAGGCAATTATTAAGATTGATATTATGAGTATACAATACTTCAACTTTTTCATATTCATATCACTCCCTATTAATTTTCACTTTAATTTATTCTATAATATATATATATACATATCAAGCTACCAATCAGTTTTCCTTTTATGTTCTGTAGCCTTTAATTCTGCGGAAGTAACATTTCTATTTATAATATTAAATTTATATTACAAATTTTTTTAAAATTTTGACATTTTTTCTGTTTTTTTATTATTTCCGTAAATATTTTTTGTTTTTGTATCTTGTTTTTAGCAAAGAAATAGATGCTTATAAAAGCACCTATTTCTAATTACTTTTTATTTACTTTAAAAGCTATTACTGTCATATCATCTTTTGCTTTACCAAAGTCATTATCTATAGCTTCATGTAATATGATATCAGCGATTCTTTCAGGAGAATCTGTTTGTATTTCTTCTAATAAATATTTTACCCATAACTCTTTATTTGCATATTCTTTATTAGATTCTATTATTCCATCACTGCATATTACAACTATATCTCCATCTGCTAAATCTGTATCATATGTATCAACACTAATATCACTTACAATTCCTGTTGGAAGTGATGTAGATTTTATTAAATTTACACTTTTATTTTTCTTAATATATGTAGGACAAGCACCATTTTTTAATATTTGCATTTTTCCTGCATATAAATCTAATATTTCAATATCTAAAGTTGCATACATTTCCTCTTTATTTGCATTCATAATAGCTGAATTAATCAAATTTATTGAGGTTTCTTTATCAAATCCTGTATTAAATAATCTTTCAAGCATACTAATTGCTATTTTACTATTTCTTCTTGCATTAGCTCCAGATCCCATTCCATCGCTTATAGCAAGCATGTATTTTCCATCACCTAGTCTTGTTTGTGAAATATTGTCTCCTGAAACAATTGAATCATCTTTTTTTGCTTTGGCTATACCTGTTTGAATTATATATTTATCTTCTGATGCAAAAGTATATGAACATGTATTTTTATTTAATCTAATTCCACATTTTTGATCTTGAATCATAAATTTTTCATCAAATACTTTATTTAATACCTTATCTATTGGCTTTATAGGGCAATTTTTACCTTCTGCATCATCACATAAATTAGTATAAGCACTAACAATAGTTCTTCCAGTATTTTCTTTTTTTATAGATATTTCTTTAACTGCTATTCCTTTTTCTTTTAATAAATCTTCTATCTCTTTTCTTTCACTTTCATATTCATCAGTATTTTCTTTAATTCCATTTGCAATATTGTTTATTACTTTTGATACATTTTTTAATTGTTTTGATACCATTTTATTATTTTCATCTAATTTCTTTTGCCATATAAAGTTATTCTTGCTTATTCTATATGCTGTATTAATTGCCTTTATAATATCTCGTATTTCATCTAATTCTTTAGGATTTATATGATCATTTTCTGAACTTGTTAAATATGTATTGTGTTTAGCAAATATGCTTATTATGCCATTGTCTGTCATTACACCATTTTCTTGCAAATACTTAAATATATCATCTATTATATTTTCTTCATTATTATATATATCATCATATAAATTATTGCCTTCTAGTCCTTCTAAACTATTTAATAACTCATCTTCAAATATATTTAAATTCTTCTCATAATTTTCAGTTTCATCAGGAATTATTTTGCCATTTTCTCCAAAATTATTTGCCATATCTGAAATAGTTTTTGAAATACTATTTAATTTTTCTAAAGTTTCACTACTTTCTTCTAATGTTCCTGATGCTTCTGGTAAAAGTTTAGTATTAGGTATAACATCTTCTATATTTATATTAGTAATTTTAGGTACAAATAAAAGTCCTACAGCTGCAATTAATATTTCTTGAAACATTATTATATTAGAAGCTCCACCATTTGCTGCATAAGCTACTGCAATATTACCTATTATAAATCCAACTATAACACCAATTTTACCAAATTTATTTAGTAGTCCTGCTATTAGACCTGCTATTGCAAAAGCTGCAATTATAACTTGTTCTTCTCCACCAATAATACTAAGTACAACACCTATTGTAATTCCGCTTGTTGCTCCAACTAGCATTCCGTTTCTATATCCTAGATATAGTACCATAAAAATACATAAAATATTTCTTAGTCCAAATCCTAATATATTAAAGTTTCCTATGGCAGATACTGCAATTGATATAAGCAAGCTAGCTCCTATTACTTCTTCTACTGTAAATACTTTTTTTATTCCATATTCTTTAATAACTGAAATTGAATTAACGAATATTTTATAGAAAATATAACTTGTTATACTAATCATTATTGCAGTTAAAAAATCATATAAATAAAATCCAGTAAATAATATGTATATTAATTGAACTATAAATACTGAAAAAGCAAGTCTTGAGCCTAGTTTAACCTTTTCATTTGTATCATCATAAGCCCTCTTTGGTTTAGATACAATTGAAAGTAGTAAAACTATCAAAGAAGCTACTACATAGATAAGTAAGCCATTAAATCCAAATTTAATAGTTGTACCTATAATACTTGATAAATAAACCATTGCAAGTGGCATACCTGCACTTATACTTGCTGCTGTAAGTGCTATACCAAATGGTGCAATTAAAGCATCTTCACCTAGCCCGACCATAGATATTAAAAAGGTTAATAAATATATTGTAATATTTTGCTTAGTAAATATTTTTTTACTAACTTCATAAATTTCTCTTTTACTTTCTCTATTTAAAGAGCTTTCTTCATAACCTAATTCCCTTGAAATATTTTGTAACATCCTTCACACCTCTTACTTTTTAATTTACACATATTTTAATACTTGTCCATATATTTTTTTGTCAAAATTGGTAATGTAAATTAAAAAAGTATTTTACAAATTGTGATATATTTTTTACTTATTTTATCTTAAAATCCTCAAAAATACAATATTTTAAATGAATATTGTTCATTTTTAGCATTATAAATAAAAAATTTTGTATTTTTATTTAGATTAATTTATTTATATATAAAAAATGAATCCTCTTTATTAGTTTTTTCTAATAATTCGGATTCATTTTTAACTGTAATTATTTATTAATATGAATTTTATGTTTAAGAAAGATTTATTTTTTAGTATTATTTATTTTTCTTAAAATATTTTCTTATTAACACTACTCCTCCTGCAATTATTACTAATGCTACTATTCCAACAATTATCCATAATGTATAGTTTCTGCTTGCACCTGTTGGTGGAAGAATTAATATTTTTTGAGCACTATCTGCATCTATTTCTGTAGGTGTTACTAAATCTACTTTAGTATAGATTTCATTATTTTCATCTAAAGATACTTCAGATCCAGATTTTTGATTTGCCATAGGTTGGTTACCAGGTATTGAATATTTTAATCTTCTACCTTGTGTATTAGATGTTTGAACAATTTCACATAAGTTATTGTATACCATTGTATCTTCCCCAGAATCTGGTACCAATGTTGTAGATAACATCATAGTAGTTTGAGCTGAACTTTGTGCACCATCTATTTTTGCAGCTTCTGGATATAATGCTGTATCTCCTAAAGATTTATTTGTTACAATATTGTTATAAGTACTTAATGTATCATAGTATTTATTGTTAATTAATTCTTGTCTATTACCTACAATATCTGTATTTGGAGTTTTTGTTAATTCATCTACAGTTCTTATAGACCATGTAGTATTCTTAGAATTTGTTGGTAAGAATTGTATATTGTTTGTAATATAATCTACTACTGTATTAGCAGATGTTGTAGATATATTTTCTGCTCCTGTATTATTTGTTACACCTGTATAATAGAATTGATTATCTAAGTAGTCTACTTCCCCAACATTAGTTACAGTAAATGTATAATCTACTTCTATTCTAGCACCATACATAAGCTCTTCATCCATATATGTTGTAATTAGTTCTGGCATACTTGTGCTATTATTTGCAATCTTTACTTCTTTTAATCTATAAGCTGTACCTTTATAGTCATATGTTACTTCATGACCAGCATGATCTGCAAATGGCATATTAGTTACAGGTCTATTAGTATCAAATAATATTGTTCCATTTTGAAGTGTAATTCTAACATTTGATACTTCTTTGTTCATTTTTAATTGTGCTACTGGTCTTTCAGATAATCCTAAGTCTATATCTTTTAATAAATAGTTAGTAGACTTGTCATCTTCTTGGTAATCAGTATGTTTTGTATTATGTTCAACTTCTGTATTTATAACACCGGTTTGAGCAACCATAGCTGTATTTGCCATTAACTCTTTTAACATTGCAATTTGTTCTTGTTGAGTTTTTGAGCTTCCAACTTTTAATGCTGATGCAAGTACTTCTGCTCTACCATTTACTAAAGTTTGTTCATTTTCTTTGTCTATGTTAGTCAATCCCCTTGAATAATTATTAACACTTGTTCTTATATTTCCAACATCTTTAGCATCTGAAATAGCATTTTTTTCTTCGCTCTTTGCTATATCATAATAGTAATTAACTTCTTTATTAGTTCCGTTTGTATTATATCCATAACTTGGTATTACATCATTTGCTAATTCATAATTTTGCTTATCGTAGTCAACATATGCATTTATACCATTATATGATGATCCCTTTTGTTCCACACCGGCTTGATAAGTTGTACTCTTATAATCCTGTCCATTATATGATTTACTATTTAGTCCTGATGTTCCTAGAAGTGCCTCGTCACTTACTCCATTAAGTAGTGAAGTTACTTCACTTCCTTCTCCATCTGTAGTTGTTAATACAGTTTGAGTTGTATCTCCATAAATAAATCTTATAATATAGTCTCCGGCTGGTACTGCTTTAAATGCATATTTACCTTTTGCATTATCTGCAAATGTATAACCTGAAATTTCTGTAATGCCTGCTCCTGATATAATAGGAGCAACTGTTTTATCAAATTGACCTTGACCACTATAATATCTTAGGCTACCTCCTTGAGAATTCATATTACTGTTTACATCTTCCCAAGTATTATTATTCCATTTAATAGCATTCCATACATATTCGCCTAAATAATTTCCTGTTGGAATACCGTTTACATCTACTTCTTGTACAAGCTCAACTAATTGAACTGTAACACCGTCAATTAGTGTATCATTATCATCATATACGCCATTTCCAACCATTGCTTTATCTGACTCTGTATTTCTTTCATCTTCATATACATAGCCTTCTGCAACTCTTTCGTAGCTATCATCTTTAGGGAATACAAGTTTTATATTCGGAGCTTTATCAGTATCATCTTCAGTTCTATTTGTTAATTCATTATCTGTAATAATTAAGTCACCATCACTATTTAAGTCTTGTGAACTTAAGTTTCCAGGTGTTGAATCAATATCGATAGATCCTCCGATACTTCCTCCTACATCACTATTTTTAATACTGTTATCTTGATTTAATGATTCTGGAACTGTATATCCACTCTTATAATATGTTGAATATCCATTTATTTCAGCAATATTACGTTTTCCTATTCCTTCTTCCCCGGTTTGTACATTGACATCCATTTGTACTCTATTATCCATACCATTTTCATCAGTATGTGTATTTACTTTAAATGTTAAATATATGTATGTCATTCCTCCACCTGCAAGAAGTCTATCACTTTTATCAGGTTGTACTATTCCTGATAAATATAAAGGAGTAGTAGTATAGTCGTGTCCTATATCAGTATTTCCTCTTCCATTTCCTAAGCTTGATTCAGTTTTTACTGTCAAATCTGATACAAAGTTACCTTCTCTATCACCAATATAAGAAGTAACATTTGAATTTTCAAAGTCAGTATATGAATTTGGAGTATAAGTATTTCCATTAAGTACACCATCAAATGTATATTCTGAACTATCAAAGTAATCCACTATTTCATTAACTACTGTATCATATGTCTGTGATTGATTTCTAACAACAATTCTATAAGTTACATATACTTGTAAATCTCTTGCACTAGCATTTTCACCTACATTATATATTGTTCCATCATATAGATATTCAGATTTACGTATTTCTCTATTATATCTATATTTTCCGTTATATAATACGTCTTCTTGTCTTACAGTTATGTTCCAGTTTCCATCATCATCTATATCTGCATCTTTTTTATTATACATATATGTTTGAGTTTTACCATTTACCCTAACTGTAGCTTTGTAAACGTCTTTTTGTATAGCCAAATCAGCTGTATCTCTTTCATTTATACCAAAATCTACGTTTCTACTTTGGTCAGATTTTGTAATATATAAAGAATTCCACGTTTGACCTGCTGCAGTCTCAGTTTCAGGTTGAGTTGCTGGGTTTTCAATATTTTCAATGACAAATTGGTCATATACTGGGTATTTTCTAGTATTAGCAGAAATCATACAATCTTTAATGAATTGTATAACACCATTTCTATCAGTTGAACCAACTCCTCTAGAACTTAACCAATTAGATAAATCATTATATGCGCTTTCATAAGATTTATCGTTCATAGCATAGTTTACAAATTGATTCCATGCATCAATATATGTTAATGCACCATCACCATTTGATATATAATTTCCACCATCATCTTTTAATTTTACATCTTTGCCATAAGCAATATGCCATCCATTATAGTTATAATTATTTGGATAAGAATCTATTTTATCAAACCTATCATTAAATTCTGATCTATTTATTTCTTGAGCATTAGAAAATCCTCCAGATAAATCATCTTTGTAATATGTTTGTTGATATAGTTGTCCATTAAATGTAAATACAACTGTATATTTTTCTAAAGCATTTAGCTCATCAAAGTGATACATACCATTAGAATCTGTAGTAGTAGATTCAATTATTTTTCCATCTTTATCACCTAGATGAAGGTCTACTAACATTCCTCCATACATATGGTCTCCTGTATCAGCTCCACCTGTATTTAACCTACCATTTAATGATGATTCCTTTGTTGCTCCTACATCTACCCATACTTTTCCACCAAGTTCTACAGTACAATCAGTAGTAATTAAATCAAATGATGTTAATCCAACATTTGGAGAGATTTCAATTTCTCCTGGTGGCACTGGTGTTGGCTCTGGTGTTCCAAGATCACCTGTAGGTAGACTTGCATTTACTATAATAACAGGCTGAACAACACCTGCAACTTGTGAACCCATTTCAACTACAATTGGTAAATGATTTTTCCAAGAAAAAATCCATTTATTACTCTTTACAAAGTTATCACAATGATTCTGTGCATCATTAGCTCCTTTAATTTTAGCTGCATTTTCAGCATCTGGATATGAATTATAGTTTTGACCATTGTATCTCCATACATCTCCTGTAGCAGGTGGAGATACTGGCTCCTTTCTAATTGAATTTATCTCACCTTGTTGATATACAGATTTTACATAATCGTAATATTCATCAACATCATTGAAATTTTTAGTTTCTCCATCTATTGTATCTTGAAATAATGCAGTAAATCCAGGTAATGAATACATTCCAGAAACATAAGGACCTTTTAAAACTAAACTGATTAAATATTGTCTTAATTGTTCTTCAGTTTTTACTCCCATATTAGCTAAATCATAAATCGTTTTATTAGTATAAAAAGTTGTTAATCTATCATTATCTTGTGCAGTATTAAATGTAGCATCTGTATATTCACAAGCTTTATCCAAATTTAATTCATATACTAATGTAGAAGCCTTATACATTTGTGATGTTCCAGTTAGTTTTGTATAATATTTTAATTCAAAATGTGGTACTATTTGAGAAATAGTATTTGTATTTCCGCTAGGAACGTTAATTCTTATATAGAACACTTCTCCAAATTTAGGAAATTCTATCACATTTCCTCCAGCATCTAAAATGGTTATATCAGAGAAAGTTTCTGTATTATTATCTGTATAAGTAACTACTGCATTTGAATTTGACATTTTACAGAATTGGAAATATCCACATCCTGCATTTTGTCCTAATATTTCATTATATACAAGATTTCCTAATGTTCCACCATTATAATGTTCTGTTGCAGTATTAGTAAGTATATTTCCTGAAGAATCTACTATATTAATCATATATGGTCCTTCTGTATATGTTCTATTATTTTGATCAACATAAACTCTTAAATCATCTTCAGAAGTCGGCTGAGTATCTATTATTAATTTCATTCCACTAACTTGTAAAATATTATAATAAAAGTTTGCCCAAGCTTGTGCTCTTTCATTAATTATTCCCCCAGCATTATTTGATCCAGTATATTTAGATAAATTATTTACATACCCTGGTTTATTTGCCCACATACCTGATGTCCATACAACACTTTGAAATTGTGCATTTGAACCAGCACCAGCCATATAAGCTAAATGTCCTGCAGCTATACTTTGTTCAACATTATAAGTTGCATTATATGAGTATGTTATTTCCTCATTATAGTATGCTGCATAATTTCTATTATAGTGAACTATTGGACTTGTATTTTTAGTACCATCTTCAGTTCTTGCAAGGTGTAAAGAATGATCAGCACAATAGTATTCACCAAATAAATACGTTTCAGGATAAGAAGTAATACCTGTTCCTCCATTAATATCTAGTGTACCCATTGTAAAAGCATTAGAAGAAATGCTTTTTATTGTCATCAGTGCAAATATAATTATTAAACTAATTAACAGCTTTTTAATAATCTTTTTTTCTTTTATCATTTTCTCACCTCCTATATTCTTTTTATTATATATTTCTTAATTAAGAATACTGCCAATCCTATAATTGCTATAGTTCCTAATGTTATTCCTATAAATGATGCAACTTCTTTACCAGTGTTCATTGCTAGAAGTGTAGTTGCTGTAGATATGTCATCTTCTCCATCTTTTCTATTTCCAGGAGTAGAATCACCATCTTTTATACCATATTCATTATAATCTTTAGTAATTTCTGCAGTATTAACTACTGTTCCTGTGTTTTCTCCCGTCATTTTCCTTGTTAATGTTAAAGTAATTGTTTTACTTTCTCCAGGCTCTATTAATGTATTTGCTAAAGATGTTGTATATAAATTTCCATCTGAACCTGCATACCAGTTTGTATTTAAATCAGAGCTAAAAGCCATTCCTTCAGGTAAATAATCTGTAATTTCTTTAGCATATCCAGCTATTTTTCCTTCGTTTGTAACATTTATTGTATACTCAATTAGTACAGTAGAATATTCAACATATGTATTTAGTAAACTTACCATTGCGAAGTTTGAATTATATTCATAGTTTTTAGGATCTAGTTTTGTATTAGTTACTGTAACTTTTGATACTTGTTTATCTAATTTTAGATCAAATTGTTCTCTTTCTCTTAATCCTAAATCAATATTATATAGATTATAGTTTGAAAGTTTTAAAATATCAGTAGCAGCTACAGGTGTTCCATCTAGTGTTGCATCAACGAAATCTGAATTTTGAGATTCATCGACTCCTTCTGCTTTATATGTTGTAACCATATAGTTTGTATTATCTATGTGAGCTACAATTTGATAATCTCCTGAATTTAAATTTTCAAATGAATATTGACCATCTTCATTAGTGTTAGTTTTCATTTCATTTCCATTTATATCCTTAGCAATAAATCCTTTTGTATCATATAAAGCTATTTCTATATTAGATAATTTAGATTCACTAGTATCTTTTTTACCATCCTTATTTGCATCTAACCATACGTTACCTGCAATTCTATATGATCCTTCTCCTCCTGTTGCATTTGATCCTCCGGTGCCTTGAATTGTATGATTTAAGCTATTAACCTGTACATTTTCAATAATATCTGAGGTATATTGGCTTAATATATTTACTTCAGGTGTATTAGTTATTTGTACAGTTGTACCACTTGAAATAGCAACAGGTTTAGTAACTATTGTAAGTCTTGCACTACCTCCAACGTCTAACTCAATAATCTCTGCCACAACATTAGCAGTGAAGTTTTGCTTATCTATAACATTACCATTTGATACTTCTAACTTATATGACTTATTTAAAATTCCAGTTGGAATTGTATCTTTTATGCTAACTCTTGTTGGAATGTTTCCTGTGTTTTTTACGTCTATATAATATTCTAGTGTATCTGTATCTAAAAGATTTCCCTGTGTTATGTTACTAGATAATGTGGCTGTAACTTTTGGAACTCCATGATATACTGTTACACTGTTTGTATAAACTGTATCACTACTTTCAGCACATGTCATTTCAGCTCTAGTATTTATTGTCTCATTAGATGATTTAACTACTTTAGCTTTTATTGTTAAATATAAGCTTTTATTTGCAACTAATTTATCTATATTGAAAGTTAATTGTCTTGAATTAGTATCATATTCTCCTTTATATTCACCACTAGCAGTTCCAGATGATATATATTCTAATCCTTCTGGTAAATTAAATTTGACTTGTATATTTGACTTTTCTTTAGCATTTGAATTATCTACACTTATTGTATATTCAATTTCTTGACCATCTTCAACGTTTTTATTTTCATAAGTAACTTTAAGAATACCATTTATATATCCTTCTTTTAATTTAGTTTTAAATATTCCTACAGATTCTCCATCTAATTTATCAGCAGTAATCGTTACTCTAACATCTCTTTCTAAATCATCTGTACTAATTATTTCTCCAGCAATAAGATTAACAGAAATAGTCTTTGTCTCCCCTGCTTTAATATCTCCTATTTCAATTTCATAAGGTGAAGTATACACTTTATCATATATCTTTGGCCACTCAGGATCTTCAGATTCTTTTATTACTATTCTTCCAAATCCAGATGGTAATTCTATTGATGCTTTAGAATTGTTTACATCTTCACTACTTGTATTAGTAACATTAATATCTAATGTTATATATTGTTTTTCCTTGACATCAGCACCATCTTTTATTTCTTCTCCTGTTAGCATATCCTTAGCAGTAATATTTAATGATATTTGTGCTTTGTCATTAGTTTTTATTCCTACTGCATTTGCTAAAACAACATTTTGACTAGTTCCTTCTTCAGCATTATTATTGTAATATACTCCGTATACTGCTTTTGCAACATTTGCATAATCTACATTTGCTGGAATATTTATATTATAACTAAAATTGAAAGTTGAAGTGTTTGCTACATTTCCATTTGCAACTATCATAAATGATTTAGCATCTTGGCTATATTCAGTGCTCCATCCATTTGACTCTTCTTCTAAATCTGTTGTTGCTTCACCATTTGATGAATAGTATATTGTTGAGTCTAAATTTTCTACTGATACTTCTCCTGCAAGTGTAGTATCAAATGTTGAGCCTAAATCAGCACTTCCATCAACTTGTTTATTGCCTTTAAAAGGTATTCTTCCTAGTAGTTTTAATCCTTCGGCATCTTTACCTAAGTTATTTACAATTGTTCCTGAAACTCTAGCTGTCTTTGCATCAGATAAAACTGGTAATTTACCAATAGCCTCTTCTTCTTGAGCTGTTATACTTTCATCACCATTATATCCTGAAATACTTTGAGTTGTAACAAATCCTGTAGGAGCAACTACGTTTACAGGTAATTCAACTGTATTTACATTTGTTTCTCTTTCAGTATTTACATAGTTATCATTGTCATTGGTATATGTTAAAGATATATTTGTTTGTTTGCTTGGGCTTAAATTATTTAGTGTTAAATCAAATACTAATCTTATAACTGTTCCCTTTGATGTTGATTGAGAACTATATTTTGTCTCAGTTCCATTTAACTTAAGATTTATTGTTCTTTCATTTATATTTAAGTTTTCACTAACTAATTCATCCTCATATAATAATGTAGCATCTTTTACATCTATGTTTGTAACTTCCTCTGGGAATGTAATATTAAGTTCTGGATTAGCAAATAAATTATCTGTTATATCATCTCTTTCTAATGTAATATTCATTACTACATTTTCATTTTTTACTATAGTAGATAAATTACTATTGCTTATTTGCATATTTACTTTTGAAGTTGGTTCTTCTAAAGTAATTTTTCCTACTGATTCATTATTTATTTGTACTTTTGTAGATAATGTTTTAAAACTAGATATTTGATTTTTTGTATAACTCAAATTACCTTTAATTGCTTTTGTTATATTTAAGTTGATTTCACCTTCTGTTTGAGGTTTACTTGTAACAAAAGATATATTTGAATTATTAACCTCTAGCTCTAATGTATCTTTATTTAATGTTCCAATTGTTGTTCCATCAGATGCTAATACATTAATAAAGCCTTCTTCACCTAATACTTTTGTAAGTTCATCCTTTGAAACTCTTACTTTTTTATCATAAATAAACTCGCTTGCATTTATATCATTAAAGAAATCTCCATTTTCTTTTATCGTAATATCATTTAATGCTTCTGCTAAGCCAACATTTAATCTGTATTTAACACTAAATTCAGTTTCAATTTGATTTTCTTCTTTGTCCTTATTTGAATACATATATCCTTTATTTAATGATGAAGTTTCTGGAACCACTTCTACTGTTGCAATATCTCCTATTTTTGAATCAATAGTATAATATTGTTCTTGCATGTTAGTAGTTACTACTGTACCATTTAATAAAGTTGTATTAGATATTGTTTCTGTATGAATATCTATTGCTTCTTCATTTGTATTAGTATCATATATATATGTAATAACAAATTTATCTGGAGAACCTTTAACCCATGAAACTTGTCCTTGCTCATTTGGTTCATTTTTTACATTTATACTTAATATTCCTTTTTCACTGTCATATAAATAATTATCATTTGTAAATTTAACACCATCTGCTTGTCCATTTGTTGCTAAAGTATCTATAGCAGTTACTATAACCTCTGTTGGTTTTAATTCATTTATTGTAGGAACATTAACATTAATCTCTTTTGAACTTACTGGTAATTTTGAATCTTTTAATTCATCACTAAGTAATAGGCTAAGCATTGTCTTTCCATCAAAATTTAGATATCTAATTACATTTTGACTTAGCACACCTACTAAATTTTCTTGGCTTGCTGTCCAATTTAAATGAACTATCATTTCTTTTTCAATAGTATCTTCTTTATTATCTTCATTAATATATGTTGCTTTAAATTTTACTTTACTATCTTTTCCTAGTTCATCAGCTGAAATTAAATTATTCATAGTTGGTATAATTGGTATAGCTATTTCAATATTTTTTCCTGTATTTATTTGATTTAGTTCTACTGCATAATCAGTTATGTTTTTAACTTTTGAATCATTAACTTTTGAATAATCTAATTTGTAGTTACTGTTTTCTAAGTTTACAGATATATCTTTTAAATATCCTGTATTCTTTACGCCAATATTAAGGTATAAATTTGTATCAGTAGAATCAATATCTGCTGTATATTCATACCCCTCGTGAGAACTTTCATTTCCAACTTTAACATCAAAAGTAATATTTTTTTCTGATGTTTCATTGTTTTGTTCAATAATGTTTGCTGCATATACAGCTGTTGTAATGCAATTAAAACTTAATAAAATTGCAATTAGTATAGCAGCTAAAACTTTGCTCCAAATTTTTTGCATAGTAACCTCCTAAATTATTAAATTAACATAACTTAATTATACCTTTTTTTTTGCCATTTTTCAAGGTTTTTAGCATATATTTTATGCTTTTAGTAATATTTTTAATTAATTAACCCTTTTATCCAATTAATTTATATTAATATAATTCTTATATATATTAACTTGTATTAAATAATTTATCAATATGTAGTTTATTTATATTTTAATAGGATGCTAATTTTCCTATACGGAAAGTATTTTTTTACCTTTTTTATGAAATTTTCTTTACAAAATTGTAACAAATCTAAATCTTTTGCATATAATATTATAGTTATATATTAAGTACGCGTAAGAAAGATAGATTGTAATATTTGTATGATGGGGGAGAAAATTATGAATGATAATGATATGGCAAATATGATAAAAAAAGCTCAAGAAATGATTAACAATAATCAAATACCTGATGAGTTAAAAAATATAGTTGCAAATATGCAAAATAATAGTTCAAACAATAACTCTAGTAATATGAATAAAAATCATAATTTTAATAACAATAATATTTCAAATAATAATATGAATAGAAACTTTAATAGTGGTTCTAAAAATTTTAATAATGGAACTGCTAATTCAAAACTAGATTATAATAAATATTCCTCTACTTATTCTCAAAGAAATAATCAAATGAATAATAACTATAATCACACTAATAATGTAAATAATAAATATAGTCAAGGAAATGGTAATACTAATTCTAATAATAATAATATTAATTTTGATATGAATAAATTAAGTGATTTATTAAAGAATTTTCAATCAAATGGTTCTATTAATCAAGAAAGTAAGGAAAGTTCCCCTCAAATAGATATGGAAACTATTTTAAAACTTCAAAACGTAATGTCTAAAATGAAATCTTTAAATTCAAATGATGATATGTCAAAACTTTTAAACTCTTTAAAACCTTATTTGCGTAATGAAAAGAAAGAAAAAGTAGATGAATATATTAAATTAATAAAAATGGGAAAGATGACTCAAGCTTTTGATTTATTTGGTGGTGATAAAAATTGAATTTATTTCCAATAGATGATGATGGAATTATTGATATCTTTGGCTTTAAATTACACACAGATGATCTTTTAATAATACTTATATTATTTATTTTATATAAAGAAGATGTAAAGGATAAATTCCTTTACATCGCTTTAATACTGCTTTTAATAAGTTAAATGCTATTCCATTTCAATTATTCCGTCATCATTAATGTATGCATATGAGAAGCTTTCTCTTTCTATATCTTTTCTTTCTCTTTCTTTTATAATACTTGCTATTCTTATTTGAGGAGAATCTATAATATTCGCAGCAATTATTGCTTTTTCGTTTCCCTTTGCTCCTGCATGTGCCATTCCCCTAAGGTTTCCTATAACTGCAATATTATCTTCTGCTATAACTTCAGCACCATCATTTACGTCTCCTATTATAACAATACTACCTTCAAATTCTAACTTTTGTCCAGACCTAACTGATCCTTTATAAAACTTTGTTTCAGATATTTGTATATCTTTTTTAAATGTTCTTTTTATACCATGAAGGCCTAAAGTTCTAGGACTATCGAAATCTACTTTTACTTTTATCATAGATTGAATCATTTTTTGAATACTATCTATTTCAAATCTTTTTAATATTTTACCTGTAACAAATATTGGTGTTTTTTCTTCCTTATAAAACTCTTTAAGTTCAGGAAGTTTTTCTTCCAATTCATTTAAAATTTCGTTAGTTGTTGCATCTTCTTTAATCTTAAGTACAATACTATCTCTTTTAAAATAAATATTAATGCATCTAGACATTTTCAATTTCCCCTAATAAAAATATTTTCCAAACCTCCCTTTATCTTTAGTAAATTTCAAAGCTATTATATCATTCTTTTTCTTAATGTACAACTTTTAATAAACTTTTATTTATCTTACTGTTTGCATATCAGATACCGCTGTCATATCCTCAGTAATAGATGCAGAATTCATACCAAAATATTGAGCAAATATGTCTCTTGCAGTTACTGCTGTTGAAGCTCCATGTTGACCATCTTTTATATATACTGCAACAGCAATTTCTGGATCATCATATGGTGCAAAGCCTACAAACCATGCATTTGCATTGCCTGATGTATCTGTAGTAGCAGAACCTGTTTTTCCTCCAACTTCTACATTAAAGTCTTTAAAATATCTATAAGCTGTACCCGAGCCATCACTGGTTACTCCTCTCATGCCTTCTTTTACAGCTTGTAAGTTTTCACTACTTATATTAATATCTGAACCACTATTTCCACTTATTCCAAGTTTTTCATTTACATAGTTTTCTATTTCATCTTTAGATATTTCTGTTCCATCTGAAGAATTTACTGATTTAATTATAGTAAGATTAAGATTTTTTCCACCATTTGCTACCATTGCAACATATTTAGCCATTTGAAGTGGTGTAAATGAGTTGTTTAATTGACCTATAGCTGCTTGGACAGTATAACCATCAACCCATGGGCTCATTGTATCTCTTGATGCAAGTACTCCAGCTTCTTCCCCAGGTAATTCTACTCCTGTTTTTTGTCCTAAGCCAAAAGCTGATGCTACTTGAACTAATCTATCAATTCCTGTTCTTCTACCTGTTTCATAGAAAAAGTAATTACAAGAAACTTCTATTGCTTTAGTAACATTTAGCCAACCATGTCCACCACTTTTCCAACATCTAGGTTGATAATCTCTATAAAATCTATAAACTCCTGTATCATTTATTTTTGTACCTACATCGATTGCTCCACTTTCTAGTCCTGCTATTGCAGTTACCATTTTGAAAGTAGAACCAGGTGGTGAAATTGAGCTAATTGCTTTATTCATAAGAGGATGATCATCTGCGTTTAAATAGTTATTCCAATTTTCGGTGCTTATTCCATCAATAAATAATGAAGGATCGTAATTAGGATAACTTGCCATAGCTAAAATTTCTCCAGTTTTTACATTAAGTACAACTGCTGCTCCTTCTTTTGCCATTTCTGCATCTTTAAGTTCTCCTGATTGCATCATTTTTATATTTTTTTCTAATGCATCTTCAGTAATTTTTTGCAAATCTGCATCTATTGTAAGCATTACATCAGCTCCAGCAGTTGCTTCTTTTGCAATATATTCATCTGTTACAATTCCATCAACAGACATATCTATTTGTTTTATACCATCAGTTCCTTTTAAATATTTTTCTAATACTTGCTCGATTCCAGTTTTTCCGGTTATATCATTTTGATCATAGTCATCTGGATTTGCTTTTAATTCATCTTCACTAATTGGTCCAACATATCCTAAAATATGTGAAGCAAGTAATCCATAAGGATAATATAATGTTGGTTCAGAGGTTGTATTAATACCTGGAAAACTTGAACTCATCTCATTTAATTTAGCCAAACTGCTATTACTTATATTAGTTGCAAGTTTAACTGATTTAGTATTACTATATCCATCCTTTGCAATCTCATATCTTAAAGTTATAATTTTTCTAGCATCTTGAATATTATCTGTTGTTACCTCATATTTATTTTTAAAATAGTTAAAGCATGCTTCTGCATCATAACTAGAATCTAGTTTATTTTCTTCTTTAAAGGTTTGTGCTGTTTCTTCATTTTTAAAGGCATAAGGTTCTACTGTAATTGGAAAACTATCTACATATGTATCTCCATTTTGTTCTAATGTTTGTGCTAAAAGCAAAAGAGCATTATTTAAAGTCTCATTATCTACTTTTGTTTTATAGATTTCCACATTATATACAAGTTTTGTGGATACTAATTTTTCTCCACTACTATCTAAAATTCTTCCTCTTGCAGCTTTAATAGTAGTTTCCCTTGTTAATCTTGTATTTGATTCTTCTCTATATTCTTGTCCATTTACTATCTGCAAATTAAAAAGTTGAAGTAAAAGTATTATACCAATTATATATACAATTGCAATTAAAATATTGTATCTTAATTTGTTTTCTTTTCTACTTTCCACTATTCCTCCATTTTTCTATTTACTTAATTAAAAATATCTTGTCAAAAGTTTTTTGCTTTTATATTCCTCTTCTAAGTAATAACCTAATCTTTTCATTAAAGGATATATTATTATTATTAGCATTGTATTAAATAATATCTCTACTAGCAAAGTAAGTGTAAATGTAAGTATTTCTGGCATTACTCCATATTGGACAATTGATATAGCATAGATAATTACTTCATATAATATAGTACTTACTGCTGACATAACTATAATTGTTACTCTGCTGTCTTTTGAAAAATTTTTATCTAAGTATTCTCCAAGAAGTCCAATAAATGCAAGTAATATTGATGTTACTCCAATACTTTTGCTCAAATTAAAGTCTAGTATGACTCCAAAAATAATACCTAAAATAACTCCTGATTTATTTCCAATAAATAGTCCTATAAATAATACCAATACTACAATTAAATTAGGCATTATTCCACCTATATTAAACCAAGAGAAAAAATTTAATTGTAAAAAATATATTATAAAAAATAATAGTAATAAGATTAATATGACCTTAAATTTTCGCAATTTTATCCTCTTTCTTTTTTAATTTTTTGTAATTACTAAAACTGTTTCTAATCTTGAAAAATCTGTAGAAACTTCTATTTCTGCATATCTATCCGCTTCATTTTTTGTGTTTACTACGCTTTTAACTGTGCCTATTAATATTCCCTTTGGATAAATTCCGCCTAAGCCTGATGTTACTACTTGATCTCCTTGTAGTATTGTACTATCTGCTGGTATGTATGTTGCTCTTACAGTTTCTGTATTATTTAGAGTTCCTTTTAATATTACACTGTCTTGAATATTTGATATGTTTGCACTTACATTACTAGAAGTATCTATTATTGTTTGTACTTTTGCAGTGTTATTGGTTACAGATATTACATATCCTACTAATCCTGATTCTGATATAACTGGCATATTAGCTTCAATTCCATCCTCTGAACCAGCATTTATAACTATAATTTTTTCATAATTACTAATGCTTCTTTCTATTACATAAGCTGGAACAGTTGTATATTCAGAATATTTATTTTTCAAATTAACATATTCTTTTAAAGTATTATTTTCTGATTTTAGTATTTCAAGTTCTCTTAATTGTTCTTGCAATTTACTATTTTCATCTTTTAAACTTTGATTTTCTTGTTTAAGACTTGCAATATCACTATTTTCTTGTTCATTACCTGTAATTTTATTTTTTATAAATACTATTCCATTTTGTATTGGAACAAATATTGTACCAACTGCACCTTCTACAAAAGATAAATTACCTGTACTAATATTTGAAATTATTACAACTACTATTAATATGATAATTGTTATAATAACTCCTATTAGACCAGCTTTATTTTTCATTAGATACTCATTTCCTTTATATTATTTAGGTTTTATAAGAGTTCCTATAACTCTATTTATTGATAATTAATTCTATATTAAAAATATTTTTTAAATAAATATTTATTACATTCTTTTACCGGAATTTAGAAGCACACTTTTTAAACTATCTATATTTTCTAAAACTTTTCCTGCGCCTATTGCAACACATTCTAAAGGTGTATCCGCTACATAAGTTGAAACTCCGGTTTTTTGTGCTATTAGGTTATCTAGATTTCTTATTTGTGCTCCTCCACCTGCTAAGTAAATACCATTTAATATTATATCTGATGCAAGTTCTGGTGGAGTAACTGATAATGTATTAATTATTGCCTCTATAATTTCATTTATTGGCTTTTTCATAGCTTCTTGTATGTCTTTAGAAGATACTGTTACATTTTTTGGTAAACCTGTATCTAAGTCTCTGCCTCTTATTTCTTTTGTAAGTTCAGTAACCAGTGGCATAGCACATCCAAGTTCTATTTTTAGGTTTTCTGCTGCAGTTTGTCCTATAGCTATTCCTTTATTATTTTTTAAGTACTCAACTATACTTTCATCTATTTCGTTTCCTGCGACTCTTATTGAATTACTTGTAACAATTCCTCCAAGTGAAATAACTGCAACTTCTGTTGTTCCTCCACCTATATCTACTATCATATTTCCCATAGGTTCTTTAACATTAATTCCAGCTCCAATTGCAGCTGCCATAGGTTCTTGTATTAAATAAACTTCTTTAGCATTTGCTTGCAAAAATGCTTCTTCAATCGCTCTTCTTTCTACCTCTGTAATACCTGATGGTACTCCCACTACTACTCTAGGCTTTCCTGCATTATATTTTTGGCAAACCTTTTTTAGCATATTTTTTAACATTAAACTTGTTGCAGTAAAATCTGCTATAACTCCATCTTGCATAGGTCTTACGGCTTTAATATTTTCAGGTGTTCTTCCTAACATTTCTCTTGCTTCTTTTCCAGTTGAAACTATTTCACCAGTAACTTTATCTAATGCAACAACTGAAGGTTCTCTTAATACTATTCCTTTTCCTTTTAAAGCAATTAAAATATTTGCTGTTCCTAGGTCCATACCTATATCTTTTGAATTAAAGTTTAAAAAATTAAGATTCATCTTATATTTTCCTTCCTGTATTATCCATATTGTTTTAAAATTAATTTAGTTTAAAGTTTTTCCTTTATTAATTATGCTCTTTATACTTTTGTAATTATCTCTCCCAATTACTATATGGTCTAAAAAATTAAGATTTAAAAGATTTGCACCATTTTCAATTTTCTCTGTAAAGTCAAAATCTGCTTTACTAGGAGTTGAATCTCCACTTGGGTGATTATGTATTAATATAAACTTATTTACTTCTTCTTTAATTACTTCTTTTAAGATTTCGGCAGGCCTTACTTGTATTTCATTAATTGAACCTGTTTTTATTTCTATATTCTTCACTATTTCATTTTTAGAACTTAACAAAAGTATCTTTAATTTTTCTTGTTTTTCACATCTAAACTCTTGCATAAATAAATTAGCTACATCCTTTGGCGTTTTTATAATAATTTTTAGATTATTTATAGGAGTATTAATTCTAGTTGCTAATTCACAAATTGCTTTAATTTGTATTGCTTTTACTTTTCCTATTCCTTTTATTTTTCCCAAAGTTTCTGTCGAAATATTACTTAGTTCACTAATGTTATCAGTTAATAGTAATACTCTATTTGCAATATCAATAGAAGTTTCATCTTTTGTTCCAGTTTTAATTATTATTGCCAAAAGTTCTGCATTTGATAACTTTTTTGCACCATACATTAATAATTTTTCATATGGTCTTTCTGATTGTGGCAATTGTTTCATTTTAAGTGGCATAAAGAAATCCTTTCTGCCCCCAAAAGCTAATTACTATTTAAAATTTTCTATAAATAAAAATTGAAATTATTATACCAATTATACTAGAAATATTTATATTAAACATTATTCCAAAGCTTAGATTTACGACACCAAGGTCTAGTGAAACAGGATCTGTTAATCCAAAACTTTGACCATAAGATAGCCAACTAAGCCAACTTACTCCTTGAGTTAATTGTCCTATTAATCCACCTATAACTAGTCCACATAATATAAATATTATTAGTACAAATGTACTTTTATCTCTAGTTGCCATATGTTACCTCCATTTTATCTTACGGATAATTATAATTTAACAGTTGTATTATATATTTTTTTTAGTTAATTTTCAAGGTATTTTTTGTAAATTTATCTTAAAATTTTATAAGAATATTTACAAGATTTTGCTAATAAAATAATAAGCAATTTTTTCAAAAACATTGTAAAAGTCATAATCATATGATATACTAATAAATACATTTATATTAACCTATTATAGAAAGGAAATTTTATGAAATTTGAAAAATTAAGTGAATATAAATTAAGAGTCACTGTATCTAATGATGAACTTTTAGATTGTCCAAATGGCGATTTAGATAATTTCATGTCTGACCCATCCAAAGCAAGAAGATCCTTTTTAGAAATACTTGATAAAGCTGAAGATGAAGTTGGATTTCATATTGATAATAGTAGAGTTAGAATAGATGCTAAAAGTATGTTTAATGGCGATTTTATATTTACTATAACTAAATTAATTCCTAAAAAGAAGAATATAAAAAAAGTTAAACCACTAAAAGTTCCTTTAAAGAAAGATGATACTCTAGTATATAATTTTGTGGATATAGAACACTTTTTTAATTTTTGTAACTTTTTAAAAAAGCAAAAGATTAATAGATTAAGAGAATTCTGTAAAACAATTAATTTATATAAATACAATGATAAATATGTTTTAATATGCTCAAATATTAATCCTACATATAGGTATCTTGGCAAATTATATTCTGGAATTACAGAGTTTGGTAACTTTTTAACAAGTCAAGAATCAGTAGCTACAATGATTAAAGAAAGAGGAGAGCTGGTTATAGGTCATAACGCAATTTATATTAGTCAAAGAAATTTTAAATAATTTAGATAAATAATAAAAGAGTAAGTATTCCTTTAAGAAATATTACTCTTTTTATTTTATTCTATAATTTCAAGTCCTGCAAATTTAGCCATTAATCTCTTATGACCAAATTTATCAAACTGAATATCGACTTTTATATCATCATCTTCTTTTTCTAAGTTAGTAATAGTTCCTTCTCCAAATCTTTTATGAAATACTTTTTGACCAACTTTGTATTGAGATAAATCAACAGTATTATTTGCTTTCTTTTTATTTAGATTATTCAAGAAACTTTCTGCTGTTTTAAATTGAAAACTTGGCTTTTCAGTATTTGAATTTAAACTGTCTGCACTCACTTTATATGATACAACTTTTGAACCATATTTATCTCCATAATTAGAAGCTCTATTTCCATAAGACCAAGAATATTTAGAATCTTCAAATTCGTCTTCTTCCTCTTTTTCTGCAAATGCATCTTCATATCCATCAAGTAGTTCTTCTGGTATTTCTTTTAGAAATCTTGATGGTGGATTATAACTTGTTGAACCAAATATAGTTCTTTTTCTTGCAAATGTTAAATATAAATAATGCTGTGATCTAGTTATACCAACATAGAATAGTCTTCTTTCTTCTTCTATATCCTCTGGATTATCCATGGATTTATGTCCAGGAAATACACCATCTTCCATACCTACTAAAAATACAGTTGGATATTCTAGTCCTTTTGCACTATGAAGTGTCATTAGTGTTACCATATCGTCTGATTCTTCTAGATTATCTGTATCACTAGAAAGAGAAATACTCTCTAAGAACTCAGTTAAGCTATTTTCAGCAGACTCTTTTTCAAATTCCATAGCAACTGTTAAAAATTCTTCTAAGTTTTGTATTCTACTTTCCGCTTCAATTGTATTTTCATTTTTTAAACTCTGAGTATATCCTGTCTTATTTAATGTTTGTTTAATAAGTTCAGATACAGGAATATCTAATGTACGTAATTCTTCAATTACATTTATAAATTCTCTAGTATTTTGATAAATCCTAGGTATGTATTTATCTGCATCTTTAATTACTTGATACATTGAAATTCCATTTTCTTCAGATATTTTTTCAATGTTCTCAATGCTTGTTTTTCCTACTCCTCTTTTAGGCTCATTTATTATTCTTTCTAAGGAAATATTATCTGATGGATTTGCAATTAATCTTAAGTACGCTACAATATCTTTTATTTCTTTTCTTTCATAGAATTTAAGACCTCCAACAATTTTATAAGGTATATCTTCTCTTCTTAAAACATCTTCAATTGCTCTAGATTGTGAGTTCATTCTATACAAAATAACAAAGTCTGAATATTTATAATATTCTTCCCTTCTAAGATGGTTTATTTCTTGTACAATGAAATTACCTTCATCATATTCATCTTCTCCACAGTATATAAAAGGTTTTTCTCCTTCATCATTTTCTGTCCAAAGTACTTTTTCATATTTATTTCCATTATGCTTAATTACTGCATTTGCAGCTTTTAAAATATTACCTGTGCATCTATAATTTTGCTCTAACTTTACTATTTTAGCACCTGGAAAATCTTTCTCAAAATTAAGTATATTAGTTATATCTGCACCTCTAAAACGATATATAGATTGGTCACTATCACCTACTACAGTTATATTACCATATTTAGAAGCTAATAGTGATACAAGCATAAATTGAGATTTATTAGTATCCTGATACTCATCTACTAATATATATTTAAATTTACTAGAATAATAGTCTAGTACATCTGGATTATCTGTTAAAATATTAATTGTATAATTTATTATGTCATCAAAATCTATAGCATTATTTTCCCTAAGTTTTCTTTGATACATATAATATACTTTTGAAGTTATTTCTTTTCTATAATCCCCATTTGCTCTTTCCTCATATTTTTCTGGTGTAAGCATATCATTTTTAGCATTACTTATCTCAGATAAAATAGCTCTATCTGTAAATAATTTTGAATCTATATTTAGTTCTTTCATACAATTTTTTACAATAGTCTTTTGATCAGTTGTATCAAATATTGCAAAAGATGAATCAAAGCCAATTCTATCTATAAATTTTCTAAGTATTCTTACGCAAATTGAGTGAAAAGTACCAAGCCAAATATCATTTATAGCATCACTAGCTAGCATCTCTACTCTTTCTTTCATCTCATTTGCAGCTTTATTAGTAAATGTTATAGCTAGTATATTCCAAGGCTTTACACCTTTTGCTTTCATTAAGTAGCTTATTTTATATGTTAGTACCTTAGTTTTACCTGATCCCGCACCAGCTATAACTAAACATGGTCCATCTGTCGCTTTAACTGCATCTATTTGTCTTGGATTTAATCCTTCTAATAATTCTTCCATTTCTATTACTTACATAGTCATTATATGATTATGTAAAACTCCTTCCTTTGCAAGTATTTGTACATATTTTTATCTATCGAATTAATTAGTCTAAAAAACTTTTGTTCGTACTTTGAAATTTTACTATATTTTATTTTTATAGTCAAGGTATTTTTACAATAAGGGAAAGGGCGAACCCCAAAGTTAGGATTCGCCCTTCTAGAAAACGCTAAAATAATAGTCGTATTAATGGTTACTAAAATTACATTTCTTTAATCATCCGCACCATCCGTTCATAATAAATGTTATTGCTCGAACCATTTTCAAAAATTTGTTCATATGGAGTCTTACCATTTTCATCCATCAAATGGCAAGTATCCATATTAAGTTCACTTGCTAACAAGAGTTTTCCTGTCTTGCAATCAAACCCAAATCTAGCTTTGAAGTCCAATAATGTAAAGCCTAGCTTGTTGAAGAAACGAGATGCAATGACATTTATGATTTCCATATCATCATAAATCGTTGTCAATTCAATCATATCTACTAAGCCAATGCCTTGTGCTAAGTCATCACTGATAACCTGATTATGTCCTTTATGGTCATTAAAGATAAGTTCACAATACAATTGGTCGAACTTTTCTCCGACTTTAAAGCCATACCTTTCCCAAAGGCTTCTCGAAGAGACATTATATCCCATAACTTCAAGTGGAATCATTTCAACTTCTTTTACAAATTTAGATGTTGAAGTAGTTCCCTGGCTAAAGTAATAGGTAGATAAATCTTGCTTTTCAAGTTCTTTAAAAAGCAAGGTAGATATCAAACTATTTATATATTTTTTTGCTGATATTAAATCACTTCTTTCTCCTTCATTAGTTGTAGTGCAAGTTTCAACTTCTACAATATTCCGAATAATCTTTTTTCCATTATTCCTGAGTGCTTCAAAATAGGTATTTTCGCCCTCAGTATATAACTGTTTTCCGCGTTTCAAATAAATTTCCCCTTTCCAATTATAATTATTTAGGAAATAATGCAAATAATCGCAAAAATAATTATACCACTATATTATGTTTCTTTCAAGTTAATTAACAATTTTTGCTAATTAATTTAAAATTATTTAACTATATAAAACAACAATTATTTTATATTTCAATTAACATAGCAAATAATCCTATTATAAATCCCATCATATTTCCTAAAGCTGTAATTCTACCTTTATAAAGTTGATTAGCTTCAGGAATGAGTTCACCTGTGACTATATAAAGCATTGCTCCTGCTGCAAAACTTAAGCAAACCGCAATAACTTGCCTAGATATATTTCCTACTATTGCTCCAATTAATGCACCAATTCCTGTTGCTATTCCAGATAAAATAACATAGAACATTACTTTAATTGGATTCATTCCTCCATTTTTCATTGGTACTGCCATGCTTATACCTTCTGGTATATCATGTAAACATATTGCTAATGCTAAAGATAAGCCAAGAGATGTAGAAGAATCAAATCCAGAACCTATTGCTAATCCTTCTGGAATATTATGTAGAGCTAATCCTATACTAACTATTATTCCAGTTTTTAATAATCCAATGTCTATTGCTTTTTTACTAGTTTTTTTGTTTAAATAACCTTTCTTACCATAAGAATTATTAATATTAACTTTTTTACTAAATATATTTTGTACAAGATTATCGCAAAGTACCATTATTATTATTCCTAAAATTATTCCCAAAATTGTTACATAGACTGATGATATTTCTATAGAATCCGGAATTAAATCAAAACAAATTACCGCCAGCATTAGCCCAGATGCAAAAGCTAATACAAAACTTAGAAACTTATTTGAATTTCTTTTAGAAAAAACTCCTATTAAACCACCAATTGTAGTACCTATTGTTCCAAAGAAAAGACCTAATAATGTAATTAATGAAACTTCCATAAATGTTCTCCATTTCTATATTAATTTATAATATATTTATATGTCCATTCTTTGCTAATATTCTATATAAAAAACACTCCTTAAATTAAGCTTTATAAACTTAAATAAGAAATGTTTTATGCCTAATATTTATTCTTCATTACCTTTTAATTTTTCTGCAGTATCTGCTGCTGCTAGGTTATCTATCATTTCGTCCAAATCACCATTTAAGAAATTATCCATTTGGTAAATACTCAATCCTATTCTATGATCTGTAATTCTTCCTTGAGGATAATTGTATGTTCTTATTTTTTCACTTCTTTCTGCATTACCTATTTGACTTCTTCTTTCATTTTCCAAAGCATTATCTCTTTCTGCTTTTTCTTTTTCATATAATCTAGAGCGAAGTAATTTCATTGCATATTCTCTATTTTGCATTTGAGATCTTTCAGTTTGACATTCTGCAACCATTCCAGTTGGAATATGAATAAGTCTTACGGCTGATGATGTTTTATTAACATGCTGTCCACCTGCACCTGAAGCTCTAAAAACTTCCATTTTTATATCTGCAGGATTTATTTCTATATCTACATCTTCTACTTCAGGAAGTACTGCAACCGTAGCTGTTGATGTATGAATTCTACCACTTGATTCTGTTTCTGGAACTCTTTGTACTCTATGAACTCCACTTTCAAATTTTAATCTACTGTATGCACCATGGCCTTTTATCATAAAAGATATTTCTTTGTAACCACCAAGGCCTGTTTCGTTTTCATTTAAAACTTCTAATTTCCAATGCTTTCTATCTGCATACATTGAATACATTCTAAATAGAGTACCTGCAAAAAGAGCAGCTTCTTCTCCACCCGCACCAGCTCTTATTTCACATATAACGTTTTTATCATCATCTGGATCTTTTGGGATAAGTAGAACTTTTAATTCTTCTTCCAATTTTGGTAAAAGCTCTTTATTTTTAAGCATTTCTTCTTCTGCTAAATCTTTAAGCTCTGGATCTGAAAGCATTTCTTTAGCTTCTTCTATTGCTTGCTTTACCTTTTTATATTCTCTATATTTTAAAACTATTGGCTCTAAATCTGCATGTTCCTTCATATTTTTACGCCATTCATTTTGTTTAGCAATTTCCTCTGGGTCACTAATTTTTTTAGTTAACTCCTCATATCTTTTTTCAACTTCATCTAAGTTTTCAAACATAAATAACTCTCCTTTACTTTGACTTAACTATTATACTATATTTTTACACATGTTTCAAGTATTCTATACTCTCATTTTATTCTAAAAAAGTATTTTAAATATTAATTATTTTATATAAAGCATTACTTTTTTTCTATTTAAGTGCTATAATATATAATTATAAATAAATATTTAGAGGTGACTTTATATATGGATAGATTTGCCAAAACTAAATTAGCAGGTATTTTAGGAATTGTAGGTAATATATTTTTATTAATTATAAAGGGAATTATTGGTTTACTTACCAACAGTCAAGCTATGATTGCAGATGCAGCCAATAGTGCTGGTGATATTTTTGCATCATTTATGACTTTTATTGGCAATAAAATTGCTAGTGAGCCTGAAGATGATACTCATAATATGGGACATGGTAAAGCCGAATACATATTTTCTATGTTTATAAGCCTTTCTATGATGGTCATAGCTTTAAAGTTATTATATGATTCTATAATGTCATTAATAAATAAAGATACTTTTGAATTTTCTTGGTTTCTTGTAATAGTATGTATTATTACAATATTAGTTAAATTATCTTTGTTTTTATTTACTAATAAATTATCTAAGGAATTTGATAATTTATTACTAGATGCAAATAAAAAAGATCATAGAAACGACTGTGTAATTACTACTTTTACATTAATTTCAATATTATTAAGTTTAGCCAACATATATTGGTTCGATAGTGTAGTAGGTATTGGCATATCTATTTGGATTTTTTATTCTGGATTACAAATATTTATAGAAAGTTTTAATGTGTTAATGGATAAATCTATAAATGAAGAAGATAAAAATAAAATTATAAAAATAATAAAAAAATATCCTAAAATATTAAAATATAATCATTTAAATACCTCTCCTGTTGGATACAAATATCTAGTTTCTATTACCATATTTGTTGACGGAACATTAAGTACTTTTGAAAGTCATTCAATTGCAGATAATTTAGAAAAGGAATTAAATAGCTTACCTTTTGTATATTTATCCATTATTCATGTAAACCCTATGGAAATGGATTCTAAAGAAGATAAATAATTTATTAGAATACTAAAAAACCTAATTAATAAATAATTAGGTTTTTTATATTTTTATATTATAAACTTATATAATTATATTTAATATTTTTTTTATCCAATAAATTCTTTTCTCTATCAGTACAAGTAAAGAATATAACTTGATTATCTATTTTACTTAAAAATTCAAGAGCTGCTTCTAGCCTTTCATCATCATAATATGCAAAAGCTTCATCAAGCATTACTGGTAATTTTTCTTTAGTAATTTCATTCATAATTGCAAGTCTTAAAGATAAATAAATTTGTTCTATTGTTCCAATACTTAAGCTTTCTGCTGGAACATATCTTCCATCTTCCAGTTCAACAGTTATATTATCATTTATTATGATATTTTTATATTTTCCGTTTGATATTTTTTCAATATTTTTAGATAAACTTTGATTAAATTTTGGAGTTATATTTTTTTTCATTTCAGTATATGCTTCATCTAAAATTTCTTTTGCTAGATTATATTCTTCTGCTCTCTTTTGTAATTTATCTAAATTTTCCTGTTCTATTTCTAATAATTCCTCTGTATGCACTAATTTTTCGAGTTTTGGATCAATATTATCTCTATCAATTTCTAATTTATGCAATTGCAAATTTAATTCATTAATTTTTCTTTGGTTTGTACTAATTAATAAATCTACATTGGAATTAAATAAATTATTAATATATTCATAAGAATAATTATTTTTATTAGAATTTATAATAGTATTTTTTTCAATGTTAGATTTTTCTTCTAAAATATTTTCCATATTTTTAATTTCATCTTTAGTTTCTTCTGAATTTTTTTCTAATAATTCTATTTGTCCATCTAATATGTCCATTTGTTTTTTTATTTCTTCATTTTTTAATTTTATTTTATTTATTTTTTCTTCTTCTAATTTTTTTATTTTTTTA
This sequence comes from uncultured Clostridia bacterium, assembly GCA_944392515.1. Taxonomy (GTDB): domain Bacteria; phylum Bacillota; class Clostridia; order TANB77; family CAG-508; genus CAG-793. The sequence goes on along the minus strand of CALXWV010000009.1, from coordinate 10,468 downwards.
TTTTTATTTATTTTTATAAATAAATAAATAAAATAAATTGGTAATAACAAAAATAATATTATATTAATTATTTTATTTTTTATAAAAATAAAATTTAAAATATTAATAATTATTAAAAATATTATTATAATAAAATTAATTAATTTTTTTGATTTTTTATTTTTTAAATTATTATCAAAATTTTCATCAATATTTTTTATTTTATTTAATAAATTATCTTTTTCATTATCTAATTTTTTTATTTTATTATTATTTTCATCTAAAATATTATTTTTTATTTTTATTTTTTCTTTTTCAATAATATTTTTATCGATTAAACTTTTTACAGAATTTAGCAATTTTTCTTTTCCATTTTCTTCCTTTATCTCTGATTTTACCTTGTTAATTTCTTCCTCTACTTTATACCTTTTTTCTTTTGCGTCACTATTTGTCATTAGGTCAATTGTATATTGTTTTATATTACTTTGAGCAATATTAATTGGTCTTTCTTTACTATTAGATGTACCTACTTCATTAAGTAACATATTGTTAATATTGCTTAAAGCCTTCTTATATGATACATCTTCAGAACCACTTTCCGCTAAGTTTGCAACTTTTTGTAGTAAAACTCCCTGCATTGTACTATCTACTACAACCTCTTTTTGCATTGAAAAAGCTGTTGACATAAAAGTATTTTCATCTATATTTGTTTGTTCAATAAAAAACTGGTTTCCTGTCTTTTTGTCAATTTTAAAATTGTTAGAAATATCTTCTAATTGCTCATTATATATCTCTGGATTTTTCTTATTAAAATCTCTATACACTTCAAAATCTGAATTATTATCTAATTGATATTTTATCTTTCCTGAAAAATCTTTTTCTCCCCATGGTAAATATTTATCATAATCTGAAATATTTCTACCATTTTTATTTTTAGAAATTCCATAAAAAATATTTTTTATAAAATTTAATAAAGTAGATTTTCCACTTTCATTTTTTCCATAAATAATATTTAATTTTTCTAAATTAATTTCTTTATTTTTTAAATTACCATATGAATTAATTTTTATTTTTTCTATTTTCAAAATTATTTCTCCTTGTTTTTTATTTTATTTAATTTTTTTATTTATTATTTATTAAAATATTTTTTATTTTATTTTTTACCCAATGCTTGTTCTGCAATTTCTAATATTTCTTCATAAGTTTTTTCATCAATTAAATTATTATTTTTTCTTTCATTTAATTTTTTAATAAATAATCCTTTTAAAGTAGAATTATTTTCTTTATATTCAACTTTTATTTTAGTATTATTTTTTATTTTAATTATATTTTTATTTATTAATTTAATATTTATATTTATTGGAAAATTTCTATATCCAACTAATATAATTTTAAATAATTTATTTTCTCCTTCTATACTATTTATTTTTTCTATTAATTCTTCTTCTGATAGAATATTACTTACATCTAATTCATATTCTACAAATTCTCGCTCGTCAATTTTAATAAATTTTTTATTTAGCTCTTTATTATTAATTTCACCAGCAACCATTCCATGCTCACCTAGTTCATCAAAACCTAAAGAAATTAATGAGCCTGGATAAACTATATTAGTTTTATCATCTCTTTTATGTATATGACCAAGAGCTACATAATCAAATCCTTTTTCTTTTAATTCATTTAATTTAATTGGATTATATTTAGATTCATTTAAATCCCCATGAGTTATTAATATATTTATTTTATCTTTATTTTCTATATTTATATTTTCTAGTTGATTATCATTCATTTCAAATGAATTAAATCCATATCCATAAATATTTACATCATCTTTTTCCACTTTTTCTACAACATTTGTGAATATCTTTACATTATTATTCCAAGCATATGTTGCATAAAATGAATTTTTTAAATATGGATCATGATTTCCCGGAGCAATATAAATATTAGTATTAGGTATTTGCTTAAATAAATCATTTAAAAAACTAATACTAGTTTCTCTAATATATTCTTGATCATATAAATCTCCACTAATAAATAAATATTCTATATTATTTTCTTTAATATAATTTATAACCTTTTTTAAAGCTTCTCTTTGTTCTAATCTTCTCTCTATTCCAATATCAGCTCTATCGCTTATAGTTTTAAATGGTGTATCTAAATGAACATCGGCAATATGTACAAATTTCATTTTTATATCCTTTCATAATATTTTTAATTTTTAATTTTTAATTTTTAATTTTTAATTTTTTTATTTTATTTTTTAATTATTTAAATTTAAATTTTTATTTTCTATATTTATATCATATCAAACAAATTTTCGCAAGAGAAAATTTATTTTATCATATAATAAATTATAATTTTTTATTTTTAATATTGTATATTTTATTTTTTAATTATTTATTTTATTATTATTTATTTATAATTTTTTTCTATTCTAAAAAATCAGTTTATTTATTTAATTAATATTTTTATTTGATTTACAATCTTTTTAAATTAAATAAGTAAATATTTTTTTAAAATATAAAATTAGATATTTTTTATAAATTTAATAAAAATCTTTATATCAGCTTTATTTTGTCATTTAGTCATTAATCATTCAAATCAATACTTTTCCATTTTTTTACCTCAAAAAAATTATTACATTTTTTATTGTTTTTTGTTGTTATGTATACCTTGTTAAAATTCTAATTTATATAAAATTTTAGTAATTTTTTTACTCGAATCTTTTATTCCTTAGCATTTTATTAATATTTGATATTCAAAAAGTATTTTCAACGCAGTTCATTTTTCAATGAAGGGCTTATATGTTTTATTAAAAATTAAACAGATTACAATAAACAAGGTATAATTTTTAGTTTTTTTGACAATTTTTTTAAATTAAGTAATATATCTTTATTTTTTGTAAACTGCTTTTCTTTTTTAATTTACTTTACAATTGTTTATATTTTATTATTAATTACTTATATTTTTATCTACAATTTTATTATTTAACTCTTATTAATTTATTTTTTTATTTTCACCTTCTAAAAAAGACTTTCTTTTTTAGAAAGTCTTTTAAATAATTTATTTTATTTTTATTAAACACCTACTGTTGAAAATCCTGAATCTACATGAATTACTTCTCCAGTAATTGCAGATGACATATCACTAAATAAAAAGGTTGCAACATTTCCTATATCTTCTATTGTTACATTTCTATGTAATGGTGCTTTTTCTTCTACAATATCTAATATTGAATTAAAATCTTTAATTCCTTTTGCAGATAATGTTTTAATTGGTCCTGCAGATATTGTATTTATTCTCATTTTCTTTTTTCCTAAATCTTTAGCTAAATATCTCACAGATGCTTCTAAAGCTGCTTTTGCAGCTCCCATTACATTATATCCTTCAACTGATTTTTCAGAACCATAATATGAAAGAGCTATTATGCTTGCATTTTCATTAAGCAAATCTAATTCTATTGCATATTTACAAATTGCAATTAAAGAATAACTGCTAACATCCATTGCATGAGCATATCCTTCTCTTGAAGTTAATATAAAGTCATTTCTTAAATCCTCTGTATTAGCATGTGCTATACTATGTAATATACCATCAAGTTTTCCATAATCTTCTTTTATTTGCTTAAAACATTTTTCAATATCTTTGTCACTAGACACATTACATCTATATCCTTTTGCGCCCTTTAATTCTTCTGTAAGCTTTTTCATCTTTTCTTCGTCGCCTTGATTATATGTATATAGTACTTTAGCTCCATTTTCATAAGCTTTTCTAATTACTCCCCAAGAAATACTCCATTTATTTCTTAGACCCATTACTAATATAACTTTATTATTTAATATCATCTTCTTCACCCTTTCCTATTCTTCTATATTTATTATATCTATTTTCGACTAGTTCATTTTTATTTAGTTTTAATAATTCTTTTAAATCCTTTAAAATTGCCTTTTTTGTATTTTCTAAAATATTATCTTCTTTTATTATTTCATCAATAATTCCTAATTTTTTTAAATCTTTAGCAGTTATTTTCATTTCTTTTGCTGCTTTTTTATATAAACTAGAATCTTTATACAAAATACTAGCAAATCCTTCTGGAGATAATACTGAATAAATTGAATTTTCAAGCATTAATATTTTATCTCCTACTCCTATTGCAAGGGCTCCTCCACTTGAGCCTTCACCTATTACTACACAAATAATTGGTACTTCTAAACTTGACATTTCTAAAAGATTTTTAGCTATAGCTTCACCTTGACCTCTTTCTTCTGCACCTAACCCTGGATATGCACCTGGTGTATCTATAAAAGTAATTATTGGTCTATTAAATTTTTCAGCCTGCTTCATTAATCTTAATGCTTTTCTGTATCCTTCTGGATTAGGCATTCCAAAATTTCTCTCCATATTCTCTTTTGTAGTTTTTCCTTTTTGCTCTCCAATAACTGTTACAGGAATATTTTCTATACTTGCAATTCCTCCTATTACAGCCTTGTCATCGCCAAAATATCTATCTCCATGCATTTCTATAAAATCTTCAAAAATATAATTGATATAATCTAAAGCCTTTGGTCTTTCTGGTTTTCTAGCCTCTATTACTCTATCCCACTCTTCAATTTTATCTGACATTTTTTATCTTCCTTTTCTTTATTAATAATTATGTAATTTTAATATTCTATATAATTCTTCTTTCATGTCTTTTCTTTCAACAATTCTATCTACAAAGCCATGTTCTAATAAAAATTCTGCTCTTTGAAATCCTTCTGGCAATTTTTGATTTATTGTTTGTTCGATAACTCTTGGTCCTGCAAATCCTATTAGTGCTTTTGGTTCTGCTAAAATAATATCTCCTAAACTTGCAAAGCTTGCTGTAACTCCGCCTGTTGTTGGGTCTGTAAGAACACTAATATATAAAAGCCCTGCTTTATTTAATTTAGAAAGTGCAGCTGATGTTTTTGCCATTTGCATTAAAGATACCATACCTTCTTGCATTCTTGCTCCACCTGAAGCACAAAATATTATAAGAGGTAAATGCTTTTCTATAGCTCTTTCTATCAGCCTAGTTATTTTTTCTCCAACTACTTCTCCCATGCTTCCCATTAAAAAGTTTGCATCCATTACAGCTATAGCTACATTTATTCCATTTATTTTGCCAAAACCAGTTTTTACAGCTTCTTTTATTTTAGTTTTTTCTTCTAATAGTTTTATTTTTTGAGTATAACCTTCAAATTTTATTGGATCTGTCGTATGTAAATTACTATCTGTTTCTTCAAAAGTTCCATCATCTATTATTTGAGCAATTCTTCTTCTTGAAGATAATCTAAAATGTTTTCCACAGTTTGGACAAACACTATAATTATTTCTTACGTCTTCTTTATATAAAATCTCTTTACAGTTATCACATTTAATCCACTTTCCAACCATCATATCTGAAGCTTTAGTATTAGCTTTAGTGTCTATTACTGTAACCTTTTTTATTTTATCAATAACCATTGTTTTTCCTCTCGCTTTTAATAAAACTTAATTTTACAAATTAATTATTTAGTTTTTCTATTTTTCTTATTATTTTATAAATGAAGTATCATAATCATTTTTTATAAACTCTGGATTCTCTAATATCTTGTATAAGAAGTCAATATTTGTTGTAATTCCTTCGATTACAAATTCTCCTAATGCACTTTTCATTTTATTTATGCATTCTTCACGATTTTTTCCATAAACTATAAGTTTAGCAATCATTGAATCATAATTTGGTGGTATTACATAATCTTGATAAATTGCCGTATCTACTCTTATACCATTTCCACCAGGTATATGAAGTCCTGTAATTTTTCCAGGACAAGGCATAAAGTTTTTGTCAGGATTCTCAGCATTTATTCTGCATTCAATGCTATGTCCTTTTATATGTAAATCCATTATTTCTTTAGAAAGTTTTTTACCTTCTGCAATTCTTATTTGTTGTTTTACTAGGTCAACACCAGTTACAGCTTCTGTTACAGGGTGTTCTACTTGAAGTCTTGTATTCATTTCCATAAAATAAAAATTGCCTTCTTTGTCTACTAAATATTCAATTGTTCCTGCGTTAGTATAGCCTATTTTTTCTATTGCTTTAACTGATACCTTCTCCATTTTTTGTCTAAGCTTATCATCTATATAATCTGATGGACTTTCCTCAAGCATTTTTTGATTTTTTCTTTGAACTGTGCAATCTCTATCTCCTAAATGTGCAACATTGCCAAACTTATCTGCAATTACTTGTATTTCAATATGTCTAGGATGTTGAATGTATTTTTCAATATATATGCTATCATCATTAAAAGCTGATTTAGCTTCTGCTCTTATTACATCATAATATCTTGAAAGTTCTTCTTCACTATTAGCTATTCTAATGCCTTTTCCTCCTCCTCCACTTACAGCTTTCATAATAACTGGGTATCCTATCTTACTTGCTACTTCTTTTGCACCTTTTAGTGATTCAACATTTCCTTCTGATCCTTCTACAACTGGAACTCCAGCCTTTTTCATTGTTTCTTTTGCTTTAGATTTATTTCCCATAAGTTCAATAAGTTCATAAGATGGTCCTATATAATTTATTCCCATTTCACTGCACATTTTGGCAAAAGCAACATTTTCAGATAAAAATCCATATCCAGGGTGAATACTATCTGCTCCAGTTAAACAGCAAGCTTCAAGTATTGCTTTTACATTTAGATAACTTTTTTGTGATGGAGCAGGTCCTATACATACTGCTTGATCTGCTAATTTTACATGTAATGCATTTCTATCTGCCTCTGAATAAACAGCAACAGTGGCAATACCCATTTCTCTACAAGCTCTAATTATTCTTACAGCTATTTCTCCTCTATTAGCAATTAAAATCTTTCTAATCATTGCAACTCCTTTTAATTATAAAAAAATTTACTTTAAAAATTTTTTAACATTAATTTTAATCTCTTATTAATTAATTTTATTTAATTATTAATTGTTATTAAAATTAAATATTCATTTAAACAATTGCAAAAGTAAGTTCTCCCTTGCAAGCAACTTTTCCGTCAACAGTAGCTATTGCTTCGCCAACTCCAATAGGTCCTTTTTGCTTGATTATTTTTACTTCTAATTTTAAAGTATCTCCTGGAACTACTTGCTTTTTAAATCTTAATTTATCTATACCCCCAAAAAGAGCATTTTTACCCTTATTTTCTTCTTTAGATAAAATTGCTACTGCACCTGTTTGTGCTAGTGCTTCAACGATAAGCACTCCTGGCATTATAGGGTTACCTGGGAAATGTCCAGCAAAATGTGGTTCATTTATGCATACATTTTTATAAGCTACAGCACTTTCCCCTGGAACATAATCTTCTACCTTATCTATCATTAAAAATGGTGCTCTTTGTGGTATTATTTTCATTATTCCATTTATATCTAACATTTTTATTCTTCCTTCTTCTTTAATTTATTTTTTTATTCAAAGTTGACATATTTCTTAAAATAATTTATTTATTTTTAATACTATTTTATTTTAAATAAGCATTCTCCATATTCACACATATCTTCATCTTTTTTGCATATTTCAACTATTTCACCATCAAATTCACTTTCAATTTCATTCATAAGTTTCATAGCTTCAATTATGCATAAAACATCACCTTTTTTTATTTTATCTCCTACTTTAACAAAAGGTTTTGAGGTTGGAGATGATTTGCTGTAAAATGTTCCAACCATTGGAGCTTTAATTTCTTTATATTTAATATCTTCCTTTTTATCTTCTATCTTTTCAATATTTTCTTTTCTCTCTATATGAGGAATCAATTCTCTTTCAGGAATATCTATTATTTTTGGTTCATTTTTCTTCATACTTATTTTAGTTCCATCTGGAAATTCTATTTTCAATTCATCTATTTTAGATTCTCCCATATCTTTAACTATTTCTTTTATATCTTTATATTCCATAAAAATTTAACATCCTTTCTATTAATATAACTTTATAAATTAGTCTTCATATTTTTTGAATATTATTGAACTATTGTGTCCTCCAAATCCTAAAGAATTTGACATTGCATACTCTACCTTTACATTTCTACCTTTGTTTGGAACTATATCTAAATCACATTCCTCATCTGGAACTTTATAATTTATTGTTGGTGGAACAAAATCATCTTCAATTGCTTTTACACAAGCAATTGCTTCAACTGCACCTGCTGCACCTAATAAGTGTCCAGTATTACCCTTAGTTGAACTTACCATTACAGTTTTACTACTTTCTCCTAAAGCTGTTTTTATAGCTGCTGTTTCGCAAGAATCATTTAAATGCGTTGATGTTCCATGAGCATTAATATATGTAATATCTTTTGCATCTATTTTAGCATCTTTTATTGTATTTACCATAGCTCTTGCTCCACCTTCTCCATTAGGGGCTGGTGAAGTAATATGGAAGGCATCTGAAGAAGCACCATATCCAACTATTTCAGCATATATTTTAGCCCCTCTTTTTTTAGCATGTTCTAATGCTTCAAGTACTAAAACTCCAGCACCTTCACCCATTACAAATCCGCTTCTTTCCTTATCAAAAGGAATACTTGCTCTATTTTTATCTTGGCTTTGAGATAATGCTTTTATATTAGTAAATCCTGCAACTCCAGTTGGTGTAATTGATGCTTCAGTTCCTCCTGTAAATACTGCATCTTGGTAACCATGTTTTATAGCTCTATATGCTTCACCAATTGAATGTGTTGCACTTGCACAAGCTGTAGCTATTGAAAAAGACTCACCTCTTAATCCTAAATCTATTGCAACATTTCCTGTAGCCATATTAGATATAACCATTGGAATATACATAGGAGAAATTTTATCATAACCTTTTTCAAAACAAACTTTATTTTCTTTTTCGATTGTTTCTAATCCTCCCATACCAGAGCCGATAAATACACCTACTCTACTAAAATCTGTGTTTTCTTTTGTCATACCACTATCTTTCATTGCTTCTCTTGCAGCTATCATTGCAAATTGTGCAAATTTATCTAATCTTCTTGCAGATCTTTTATCAAAATAATCTTCAGGATTATATCCTTTAACTTCTGCAGCTAATTTTACCTTGAAATTAGAAACGTCAAATGCAGTTATTGTGTCAATACCACATTTTCCTTCTTTTAATCCTTTCCAAAATTCATCTGCATTATTTCCTATAGGTGTTATTGCTCCTATTCCTGTAACTACAACTCTTCTTTCCATTTTCATTATCCTTTCATTTTAAAATATTTACATTAATATACTTTTTACATTAACATTCCACCATCAACATTTAATACTTGACCTGTAATATATGTATTGTCTTCACCTGCTAAGAAATATACGGCTTTAGCAATTTCTTCAGCACTTCCCATTCTCTTAAGTGGTATTTGGCTATTAATATTTTCTTTAACAGTATCACTTAAAACTTCTGTCATATCTGTATCAATAAACCCAGGTGCTACGCAATTTGCTAAAATATTTCTACTAGCAAGTTCCTTTGCAATACTTTTTGTAAATCCTATTATTCCTGCCTTTGAAGCTGCATAATTGCATTGACCTGCATTTCCGCTAACTCCAACAACAGATGAGATATTTACTATTTTTCCAAATCTTTTTTTCATCATATATGGAACAACATTTTTTGTAACATTAAATGTACCTTTTAAGTTAGTATTAATTACTTTATCAAAATCTTCTTCTTTCATTCTCATTATTAGATTATCTCTAGTAATGCCTGCATTGTTTACTAAAACATCTATTTTTCCGTACTTTTCTATTGCTTTTTTTACTAATTCTTCACAAGAATTAAAATCTCCTACATTTGCTCTTACAAATAGTATCTCATTATTACTATTAATATCTTTTTTTAATTTTTCTAAATCTATATTTTCAGATACATAATTTATTATTAAATCATATCCATTTTCAGCGAACTTTTTGGCAATTGCTTTACCAATACCTCTAGTTCCACCTGTAATTAAAGCAACTTTATTTTCTTCCATTTTTTTATCCTTTCTTTTTTCGTTTGGGACGGACCTTTTTGTAAAATATTTTTCATTTAGGTCCGTCCCAGATGTAAAATTAATTTAATTTTTCTAAATCTTCTACCTTTTGTATGCTTATACTTGTTCCTTCTAATTTTTCTTTATTTATAAATCCTGTCATTGATTTGCCAGGTCCCATTTCTATAAAGGTGTCTACTTTATTACTTTTAAATATGTTTAATGCTTTATCAAATCTTACAGGACTTATTATATGTTTAGAAAGTATTTCAGCAAAATTATCTCCTGCTTTATATATTTCTCCATCAAGATTTCTTATAATCTTTACTCCATTACCATCTTTAAATTCTATTTTTTTTAAGTCTTTATAAAATTCTTTGCTTGCATCTTCTAAAGCTTTTGTATGAAATGGTCCTGAAGTTTTTAGAGGTATTACTCTTTTTGCACCTAGTTCTTTTAATTCTTGCGATGCACTTTCTATT
>CALXWV010000008.1 GCA_944392515.1 uncultured Clostridia bacterium | reverse complement strand
ATTGGATGTTCAGGAATGACACATTCAGCTGCTATGGCAGGAGAAATATTACCAGGAAAAACAATTTTGGAAGCATTAAATACAGATTTAGTTTGTGATGCAATTAATACTGCTATGAGAGAATTATTCTTACAAATAGTATATGGAAGAACACAAACAGCTTTCTCAGAAGGTGGACTTCCAGTAGGAGCTGGACTTGAAGATTTAGGAAAGGGACATACTTCACAAGTAGGAACAATATATTCTAGTACATTAAAAGGACCAAGATATTTACAATTAACAGAAGGATACATAGTAGAACTTGGTTTAGACAAAGATGATCAAATAATTGGATATAAATATGTTCATATGGGAAAAATGATGGACAATATCAAAAAAGGTATGGATCCAATGGAAGCAATTGAAAAAGCTTCTGGAACATATGGAAGATTTGATGAAGCAGTTAAGAAGATTGATCCAAGAAAAGAATAATGTTTAGGGCGAATAAAAGGTAAATAAATACTTTTAACACGTTTTAAATTTGAATTAATAGTTTTAAGATAATTAGGAGGAATGAAAATGGCAGTAACATTTGAAAGTTATGAAAGAAGAATAAATCAAATTAAACCAGTAATGGAAAAATACGGAATTAAAGATTTTGAAGATGCATTAAAAATATGTACAGATAAAGGTTTCAACCCATATGAAATAGTAAAAGGAGTTCAACCAATTTGTTTTGAAAATGCATGCTGGGCATATACATTAGGTGCAGCAATAGCAATAAAAAAAGGATGCAAAAAAGCATCAGATGCAGCAAAAGCTATAGGAGAAGGTTTACAAGCTTTTTGTATACCAGGTTCTGTTGCAGATGATAGAAAAGTTGGTTTAGGACATGGAAATTTAGCATCAATGCTACTTTCAGAAGATACAAAATGTTTTGCATTTTTAGCAGGACATGAAAGCTTTGCAGCAGCAGAAGGAGCAATAGGAATTGCAAATTCAGCTAACAAAGTTAGAAAAACTCCTCTAAGAGTTATATTAAATGGTCTTGGAAAAGATGCAGCTCAAATTATATCAAGAGTAAATGGATTTACATATGTAAAAACAGATTTTGATTTCTATACAGGAAAAGTAAACGTTATTGAAGAAATACCATATTCAACAGGTGATAGAAGCAAAGTTAAATGCTATGGTGCAAATGATGTTAGAGAAGGTGTTGCAATAATGTGGCTTGAAGATGTAGATATTTCTATAACAGGTAACTCTACAAACCCAACAAGATTCCAACATCCAGTTGCAGGAACATATAAGAAAGAAAGATTAGAGCAAGGAAAGAAATACTTCTCAGTTGCATCAGGTGGTGGAACAGGAAGAACTCTTCATCCAGATAATATGGCAGCAGGTCCTGCTTCATATGGTATGACAGATACAATGGGAAGAATGCACTCAGATGCACAATTCGCAGGTTCTTCATCAGTACCAGCTCATGTTGAAATGATGGGACTAATTGGAATGGGTAATAACCCAATGGTTGGTGCATCAGTTGCAGTAGCTGTTGCAGTAGAAGAAGCTATGAAATAATCTGCAATGTGCTAAAACATTGATAAGTCAATAACTGTGAAACTGATAGGAATATATTAAAACATACAAAAACAGGTATGTAAGACACAAGTAAGACACAGGTAAGACACACAGGTAAGACACAAAAAATAAGAGCCTTTATAAAGCTCTTATTTTTTTATCTTTTCTATTTCTTCTTTTAAATTTTCTAATTCTCTGTGAGTATAAACTTTTTCAGTTATATCATTGATAGTATGGCCTACAATTAGTTTTAAAACATATTCGTTTATACCTGCATCTTTAGCTTTTGTTATAAAAGTGTGTCTACAATCATGTGGCCTATGTTTCATATTAAATTTTTGCATAACTTTATTGAATCTATTTCTATATTTATCATAAGTCATTAATGTACATTGCTGACCATTGTAATCATTAAAAAGTTGTAAATTATTTGGATTATATAATTCTTTAACTAGATCCAATATGCAAGAATGGATAGGTACAATTCTATTCTTTCCAGCATCAGTTTTTAATCCACCTTTGAAGTATCCTTTTTCTAAATTAATATCTGCAGTTTTTAATATAGCTAGCTCTTGAGGTCTCCAGCCAGAATATATATCAATAAGAATCATATTTACAAATGGAAAATCTATATTATTCCATAAAATTTTAATTTCATCATCATTAAAAGGTATTCTTTCTATTTGGCGTGCTCCTTTAGGAACAGGATTGCAAAGTTGAGCATAATCTTTATTAACTATTTCATGCTTCATAGCCCATTTATACATAAGATTAAATAAGCTTTTTATTCTTTGTTTTGTATTTTGTCCTACTTCAGCATTTTTGATTGTTCCTTCGAGATGTTCTACTCTTATGTCTTTAAATCTCAGATTATACAAAGAAGAACAATATTTATATGCAGCTTTCCATGTTCTAACTGCAGATGGCACGATTTCTTCAAAGTGTTCTTCAGACCATTTATTATATACATCATCAAAAGTCATATTATTTGTTTTTAAATCATAAGGATTTTCATTATAATTTGCTAATGCCTTTAAAGCTTCTTCTCTTGTTTTATAATAACCTATAGTGTCATAAAGTTGTTTACCATCTTCTGTCCAGCCTCTTGTTTTTCTGACTCTATAAGGATTTCTTCTTTTGCCAGATAGTTTAGTGATTCCACCGAATCCATTTGGCATTTTCATAAAATAAAAAACCTCCATTTTTCAAAAATTTTCTTACCACCACTTGAAAAATGAAGTATGTTCATATATAATACAAACATAATCACTTTAGTGGTTATCTATGAGAAATGTGTCAAGTCGCCAAACAGAAGCACATTTCTCTCTTTTTTATTTATTTTATACTTTAGATATTTTGCCACAATCTTGACATACAATTACAGATGTGGTTTTGCTACCCTTTTTAGTAAGTAAAGGAATTAATAATATTAATCCACAAGTACATATAGCAAGAAAAATCCATATTATAGACATTAATATTCCTCTTTTTTTCTGCTTTTCTACAGCTTGAACTCTAACATTTGTACTACCACAATGTTTGCAACATAACATAACTACATATACCTCCAATTTATTTTTTTCTACTTTTTATATAATCTATATAATTTTTAACTTCTATTATATCTTCATTATTTAAAGCTGATAAATCAATTTTTTCTTTCATTAGTAAATCATCAAAAAAATAATTTCCATCCTTATTTAATACTTTACATATTAATTCCAAAGTATCAATATCGGGTTTATTTAAACCACTTTCCCAATTAGCTACAGCTGTATTTGAAGTTTTTCTTCCCAGTTCAGTAATTTTTTGTGCTAATTCTTTCTGTGTTAAATTTTTTTCTAATCTGGCATTTTTTAATTTTATATTAAAAGAAGTCATAATATATCCTCCGAATACTAGAATATCACACTTTTTCTAAAAAGTAAATAAAAATATTCAGAAAAACTGAAAAAATATTTAAAAAACATATTGACATTTCAGAAAAGATGAAATAATATATAAGCAAGTTCAGAAAAACTGAAATTAAAGGAGGCGATAAAATGAGCATAGGGAAGAAAATTTATATGTATTTAAATGATAACGGAATATCACAAACTTGGTTATCAGAAAATTGTGGAATTGCTTTACCAAAGTTAAATGCATCTTTAAAGGAAAAAAGAAGAATTACAATTGATGAATTTATAAAAATAATTAATGCACTAAATGTAGATGCAAACACATTTATAAATTCAAAATAATGGCGACTTGACACAAATATAATAGGAGGAAAAAAGATGAATGAAAGGAAAATTACTGTTGCTTATGCTGCTAAGGTCCTTAATAAATGCCAACAATTTGTAAGAGTTGGATTACAAAGAGGAACATTACCAATTGGAATTGCTGAAAAAATGCCTAATAGTAGTAAATATACATATTATATTAGTCCAAAACTATTAGAAGAATTTTCAGGATATAAAATTAAAGAGAAAGGAAGTGAGAAAAATGGTTGATCAAATTTATAGTTTATTTACTCCTACAGAAGTAGCATTTATTATAAGCCTATTTGCAAATATGAGTTTTATATTATGCTGGATAGATAACAAAGTAGAGCAAAAGAAAAGGAGAATAAGAAAACATGGACAAACTAGATAAATGTTATTATTGGCATATCATTACATTAGCAAAATTAAAAAGTAAATTAAAAATATTAAGGAGGTGATTAGAATATGAATATTGGAAAACATTCAGATGAGACAATAAGAATTAAAAATTTGGAAGATATAGTTAAACGCAAGGACAGAGAAATAAAAGACATAAAATGTGAATGTGCAGAACAATTTAAGAAAATTAGAGATTTATGCTTTAGCAATACTTATAATGAAAGATTTAATAAATTGAAAAAAATTTATGAAATATCTGATAGTAATTTTTCGGCACTATTAAATGACTTGATAATTTCAGATAATTCAAAAACTAACAAAATAATAGAACTACCAACTCGTCAAAGCAAATAGTTCTATAAAACAAATTTAATAAATGTTTCTATATTTATTTTATCACAATTTAAGTTTAGAAACAAGAAGGAGTGAAAAGAAAATGAAAAATACAGGTGTATCAAGAAGATTAGATAATTTAGGAAGATATGTTATTCCAGCGGAGATTAGAAAGAATTTAGATATTAAGGAAAAGGATATATTAGAAATTTATACAGAAGGCAACAAAATAGTATTAAGAAAAGTAGAAGAAAGCTGCACATTCTGTGGAAATAAAGAAGGATTACAAGAGATAAATGAAAAATATGTGTGCAAAAATTGCGTAAAAAAATTATGGGAGGTAATGAATAATGGAAATAAAACTAATGAAAATGAAGATTAAAAATTTTAAGGGTATCAAAGAATTAGAGATAAACTTTGAAGGTAAAAATACAAATATATATGGAGCAAATGCAACTGGAAAGACAACAGTATTTGATGCTTTTAAATGGCTATTTTTTAACAAGGATAGTAGCAACAGAACTAAATTTAGTATTAAAACTTTGGATAAAAACAATAAACCTATACATTTCCTAGAACACGAAGTAGAAATAATGCTTAATATTGATGGGATAAATACAAAATTTAAAAAGATTTACTCTGAAAATTGGGTTAAACATAGAGGTCAAGAAGAACAAGAATTATCCAGTCATGAAAATAAATATTGGATAGATGATGTTCCAGTAATACAAAAGGAATTTAATGAGAGAGTTAATACGCTAATCCCAGAAGCATTATTTAAAATGATTACTGATCCACTATATTTTAATGAAACTATGTCAGAAGATGAAAGAAAAAAAGTTTTAATGAGTATAGCAAATATAAATATGGATGATGAAACAATTATGGCAGAGCGTGAAGAATATAAGCCTATTTTAGAAAATTTAAATGGTAGATCAATTGCTGATTATACCAAAGTTTTAAAAGAAGGTATAAAAAAATTAAATCACCAAAAAGAACAAATACCTATTAGAATAGATGAGCTTTCAAAAGGATTAATTACTAATGATGATACAGATTATTCAAATTTAGAAAATGAAAAAAATCAGATAAACAAGCAAATGGATGAATTAGATGAAGAATTAACAAATGTACAATTAATAGCTAAAAACAATATGAAAAAAGTTGAGGAATTAACAAAAAAGAAAAACAAACTAAATAATTTAAAGTTCAAACTAGAAGTGGACCACTCTAATAAGTATTCTTCAGAAGTAATAAAACTAGAAAATGAAAAAAGTGTTGCTGAAGGAAGAATTAGAAATGCATCTACAGAATTAGAACAATTGTTAACAGAAAATGAAAATTACGAAAATTCTATTAAAAGATTACGAGAAGAATGGTATCAAACTGAAAATGAACAACTTGAAATAGATGAAAAGAACTTTATATGTCCAACCTGTGGAAGAGAATATCCTGAAGAAAGAATTAATGAAATAAGAGAAAAAGCAAAACAGGATTTTAATAAAAAACAAGAAGAAAAGAAAAACAACATTAACAAAGAAGGACAAGCAAGAAAAAGTATTGTAGATAAAAATACATTAAGAATTAATGAATTACAACAGCAGTTAAAAAAATATAATGAGGAACTTGAAAATATTAATTCTAGATTAAAAGAAAACGAAGAAAAACAAAATAACATTAAACCATTTAATATAAATGAAATTCCTGAATATAGAGAAGGATTACTAGAAATAGAAAAATTACAAAAAGAAGTAGATAGTTTAGCAAATGGAGATACAACATCAATAAAAAATCGTAAGGCTGAATTAAAAGCAAAATATGATGAAGTAGACAAAATGCTTAAAATTAAAGAAAATCAAGAAAACATAAAGGTACGAATTAAAGAACTTGATAAAGAAGAAGCAGAAACAGCAGATAAAATAAACGAGTTAGAGCATCAAATTTTCTTAATAGAAAAGTTTTCAAAGTTAAAAGTAGATTTATTTGAAAACTCAATAAATAGTCATTTTAGCTTAGTTAAATTCAAACTATTAACAGAAAATATGAATGGGGCTATTGAAGAAACTTGTATTGCTACAGTAGATGGAGTACCATTTGATGACTTAAATAATGCTAAAAAAATAACTGCAGGATTAGATATCATAAATACACTTATAAAATTTGAAGGAAAATCAGCACCTATATTTATAGATAATAGAGAATCTATTAACAAGTTATATAACATAGATACTCAAATAATCAGTCTAGTAGTTACAAACGATCCAGTTTTAAGAATTGAGGTGATATAGATGAGTAGACTAGAAATATTTTCAACTGTATCACAAAATTTTATAAATTTTGCAGGTGGAAATCCTGGAGCAATTAGAACGCTTTTTGAATTGCAAAATGCAGTTGGAGATAAAACAGCTTTATATTTAATCACTTTAGACAAAATGGAACTTTACGAAGATAAATTATATATGCTTTGGAATGATTGCTGTAATAGAGATATATCAAAAGTTATAAAAGTTTTGGATGGTTATGAAAAAGAGATTATCAAGCAAAATGATATAGATGAAAGAATAAAAAATGTTGGATATGGAAAAAGCTTTGATGATTTAATAGAGCAAATATAAAATGGGAGGATTAGAAATGTCATTTGAAAGAACTTTAAATAGAAATTTGATAAAAAAACAAACAAAAGAACACAATGAGGGTGTTCCTAAAAAGTACAGAAGAAATATATCAGATATTTGGCACTATTTTCAAGAACAAAAATATGGAACAGATGAATATATAAAAATTTTAAAAAGAAATGAGAAAAAATATAAAAAGAGAGGTAAAAGAGTTGGAAAGAGATAATAAAAATTATACATATTCATTATGTATTCAAAAATTAGAAAATGAAAAAAATACAAATTTAAAAATTACTGGAAATTGTGAAGAAGCGATTGCAACAGGTATTTACAGCTTGATAATGAACATATTAGATTACAAAATAATTTCTAAAGATAGATTGGAGCACGCAGTTGATATGGCTTTGAGAAAAATAAAAGGAAATAATAATGTTCAAGTGCATGAAATTAAAGTTAATACTAAAGAAGAGTTAGAAAGTGTATTAAAAAATATTATAGGAGGAAAATTCAATGAATAATCAATTACAAAAACAAGAAAACAAAAAAGAAATAACAGCTAGCGAGAGATTTACTAGTATGGTAATGAAAGAATTTGAAGGGAACATAGGAGAATTGAACTTAAACGATTATCAAAGGCAATTAATAAGAAACTATTTCATCGGAATAGATAATGCATTAAGAATTGCTGAAACGAGTAGACAATTAAGTACAAAGAAAAAAGATGATCCAACAGTAACTTGGAACAATGTTAATATGAATAAATTAGCTACAGATGTTGTTCAAAACGCAAAATTAGGCTTAGATATGTCTATACCTAATCATCTTCATGTAGTACCATACAAAAACTCGAAAACAGGGAAATACGACTTGAATTTGATGGCAGGATATGAAGGACTTAAATATATTGCTACACAATTCTCTTTATATAAAATCGTAGATATAAAAGTAGAATTAGTAAGAGAAAATGACACATTCCAACCAGTATATAAAAATAATATTGAAGGTTATGAGTTTAAAATTACAAATCCATTTAATAGAGGAAATGTAATTGGTGGATTTGGATATATCCGTTATGAAAATGAAATACATAATAAGCTAGTTGTAATGACAGTCGATGAGTTACTAAAAAGAAAACCATCTACAGCTTCTGCAGAATTTTGGGGCGGAACAAAATATAATTATACAACTAAAGAAAATGAAAAAGTTGAAGGTTGGACAGACGAAATGCTTTATAAGACTATGGTAAGGGCAACATGTAAGAAAGTGACAGTAGATCCTAAAAAAGTAAATCGAAGTTATGTATATGTAATAGACCAAAACGAGTCTTACTATATTGAAAGTCAAGAAGACAAAGTGAACCAAGAAATTGAAGAAAATGCAAACAAAGAAGTAATAGATATTACAGACTCTACAGAAAAATTACCTGCCTCTGCATCTTATGTAGAGAATACTGCAGAGCAAATAGATAGTCAAACAAATAATAAATCATCTGAAGGACCATCATTTTAATGAAATTACAAGTATTAGGTAGCAGTTCAAAAGGTAACTGCTATCTAATAGAAACTAATAAAAATGAAAAATTGATATTAGATGCAGGTGTCAATTTTAAAATAGTTCAAAAAGAATTAAATTTTAATTTTAGTCGGAATAAATGGTGTTTTAGTTACACATGAGCACATGGACCATTTGAAGTATGCTTCAAATTTTGCCTTAAATGGAATAAACATATATGCATCTGCAGGAACTTTTAAAAAGCAAAATTTAGTGGGACATAGATTTAAAGTTATAAAAGCTCTACAACAATTTGAAATTGGAAATTTTATTATATTACCATTTGGTACACAGCATGATGCAGAAGAACCATTAGGATTTTTAATTCAATATAAACCTACTGGAGAAAAACTATTATATGCTACAGATACATACTACATAAAGTATAAATTTAAAGAATTAAATTATTTACTCATAGAATGTAACTATATTAAAAGCATAGCAAAAGAAAATATGCAAAATGAAATTATAAATAAAACTAGATATAAAAGATTACTAGAAAGCCATATGAGCTTAGAAAACTTGTTAGAATTCTTAAAGGCTAATGATTTAAGACATGTAAGTAAAATTTTATTATGTCATTTATCAAACACAAATGCTAGTTCAAACATTATGAAAGAACAAGTATATAAACAGACAAAAATAGAAACTGTTATAGCTGAATCAGGATTAACTTTAAAATTAAATCAGTATCCATTTTAAGAGGTAAATATTATGAATAGATTAAGAGCAATAGAACAATTAGAAGATTTAAAAAGAGATAGATTAAGCTTTTTACACAATAATGAAATTGACAAGGTGTTTCTGGAAGATATAAAAGCCATTACAATGGGGATAGAAGCTTTAAAAAAGTGTAAAGATAAAGATTTACGAGGAAGAGAATTTCATTGCAGATTATGTGGAAAAGAACTTAAAACATGGAAAAGCATTCAAAAAGGTTTTGGACCTATTTGTGAAAAAGAATATTTAAAGAATATTTATAACAACCAGCAATTAACTATAGATAAAATTAAAAGAGAGAGAGGTAATTATAATGGGAAGTAAAGATACTTATTATTTCAGCCACGATTCAAATGCACTTTCAGATCCTAAAATATTAAATATGAGATGTGATTATGGATTCGAAAGTTACGGACTATATTGGGCAATCATAGAAATGTTAAGGAATGAATCCAATTATAAATTGCCTCTCTCTAAAAATACCTATAGGGCAATAAAGATGCAAACTGGAACAAGTATAGATGTAGAGCAATTTATTAAGGATTGTATAAATGAGTATAAAGGTGAAAGTGGTAACGGTTTATTCAATTCAGATGGTCGAAACTTTTGGTCGGAATCTCTACTAAGACGAATGAAAAAATATGAAACAATAAAAGAAAAGAGAACTGCAGCAGCAAATACAAGATGGAACAAAAATAAAGAAGAAAATGCAAATATTAATGCAAAAATAAATAATGCAAAGCAAAAGCAATGCAAATGCATAAAAGGATATTACAAAAGCAATGCAAATGCATACAAAAATAGATACACATGCAATGCAAAATTATGCAAATTAAATCAAATCAAATTAAATAAAATTAAATTAAATAAAAGTAAATCTATCTATCTATCATCTTCCTTACCACAAAAGCAAAAAGTAGACGAGATAGATAAGATAGATGTGATAGGACAAGCTGAATTTAATGATATTTTGCAACAATGTCAAATTAGTTTATATGATGATGGGTTAAAAGAAGAACTGACAAATGTTTTAAAGGAATTATACCTGGACAAAAATACCCGACAGAAAATACAAAATTTAAATGTAAAACACATTGACAAAGCTTTAAAGAACTTTGCAATAGCTAATAGCAGAGAAGACATTAAAAGACCTAAAGAATATTTTAAAAAGTGTCTATTATCTGTACTTCAGGATATGAACTTAGCAAATCAGTATGATATTGACACTATATATGAAAATCTAGGGGATGGAGGATAAAATGAGAGTAGAGATAGATGATAACAATCTTATGACTAAAGGACTTCATATATGCGAAAATTGTGAGTGGTGTATTATGAACGATAGTTTGCCTAAATGTCTGTTGAATAATAAACAAGTCGGACTATTTGAATATTGCAATTTATATAAAACAAGAGCTGGATTGCATATAACAATGTAATATAAAAACTAACACGAAATTAAGGAGAACATAATGATAATACCAATGTATAATAAACGAATTATGAAAGAAGTAAAAAAGTACCCTAATTTTATAATGTTTGAGGATCCAAAAACAAAAATAAAAAGATGTTTTACATACGAAGAATTAGACAGAAGTGATGAAAGACCAGGAGTAAAGAGTAATGTTAATTTTAAGTCAAGATAAAACACAAACAACAGAATGTTTAAGCTTAAGAGTAGAAAATTTAAGTTATTTAGATAAAAAGTTAAGATGGCAAGTGAGGGGTTGGGGGATTAGAGAACTAGACTATTATAGAATACTAGGAAAGTATGAAACTGAAGAACGAGCGAATCAGATATTAAAAGAATTGCTTGAAAACTACTCTAATAACCCAATATCTACTTTCATAATGCCAGAAAAGTGAAAGGAGTAAATTTCATGATAATAGTAAGTCAAGATAGAAAGAAAATTATAAATTTTAATAATATAAGAGAAATAATGTATATCGATAATGAAAGACAAAAAGAATTAATTAAAAATATGGGATTAGATATCTTTGATTCTGTTATAAAAGAAACAATGAGAATAAGTGTGGAAGATATTGAAGGTTATGGAATATATGTTTATTTTGATAATGGAGATAATACAATTTTAGGCCAATATAAGACAGAAGAAAGAGCAAAAGAAGTACTAAAAATGATAGTGTCGGCATATCAATCATTCAAATTATTTCAATGTACAAATAATGATGCACAAGAAGAAATGGCAAAGCAATATCAAGAATTTTCAATGACACCTTTTAAGTTTGAAATGCCAAAGGAGTAATGTATGCAAGAACATTGGAGTATTGATCAATATAAAGAATACAAAGAAAAAAGTAAAAGAAAAAGCAAATATGGAGCAATAAAAACATCTATCGATGGACATACATTTGATAGTAAAAAGGAAGCGGAGTACTACCAGGAACTGAAATTAAGGCTGCAGAGCGGAGAAATTAAAGGATTTTGTTTGCAGCCTATATTTATACTAGCACCAGGATTAAAATATAAAGCTGATTTTATAGTATTTAATTCTAATGGCACATCGGATGTAATAGATGTTAAAGGTTTTAAAACAAAAGAATATATAACAAAGAAAAAAGTCTTTGAGGACAAGTTTAATTTAAAAATAAAAGAAATTTAAGGAGGTATAGTTTTATGGTAGAAGTTATGCAAATTATAGCAAGAATATTTTTGTTTTTATTACGGTACATTTTTTACTTACTGCTTAATATTAGCAATTTTATACAATTTATTTAAGAGACATGAAGAGAAAGAGAGGTGGTTTGATGATGAGTGACAGAGAAAGAATAATAAAAAATTTGGAGTATGAACTAGATAAAATTATTGAAAAAAGTAGTAAAACTGAAACAGCATTAGAAATTGTTTCTCTAGGGCAACCAATTGTACTTATGTTTTTAAATTTATTACGAGAGCAGGAGAAAGACAAAGCAAAAATAATGAAATTAGAAAAAGAAAATAGAAAATTAAAAGTTGTAAGGTCAGAATATGATTATGGATATGAAAATACATATTTTATTACAAAAAATGATTTAGTACAGATAGATAAAAATAAATATCTTATAGAAATAGAGGAAGGTAAATTTGTAGATTTAAAACAAGTTTATTTAGATAATAAAAATGACATACCAAAACAAAAAATAAAAGATGCAATTGAGAAAATAGCAGAATATAAAATAGCTAGAGAAACTAATAAAGGCTATTATTATGATTATTTTATAAATCAAGATTATAAAGAAGATTTTATAAAGTTATTTAATAAATTATTGGAGGATTAATAATGCAAATTAATTTTAATGGAAATATAGAAGATATGTCTGCAATGTTAGTAAGTGCAGAAAGGTATGCGTTAGGAAGACAAACATATATTGTTCAATGGACTTGTGAGATTATAACCAAGAATTTAAACTTAATCACTAAAAAAGATAAACAAGTAATGGTAAGAGATATAGAAAATCCAATAAGCTATGGAGATAAATGCGATAAAATATGTTGGATTAAATTATTAGAAGTTTTAAAGAAAAGTTTGGAGGATAAATAATATGTTAGATAAATGTAATAAGTGTGGAAGTAATAAATTATTTGTAGAAATACAAGGGCAGAGAAGGGGATTATATTGTGGAGAATGTGGAAAATGGCAAAAATGGATAACTAAAGAAGAATTACAAATTGCAAAGTTTAATGGATTAAAGATAATTGAAAATAAAGAAAATTAGGAGGAAATATATGTGTAAATTTTGTGAAGTGGATGAATTAACAAATGAAGGACAAAGAAAACTTAGAAAAAATCAAAGAATGACTGTAGTTATTGGAACTAATATGCTCGACAAAAACATTTACTATTTAGAAATAAAGCCAATTAGGATGACTGGAGAATGTATCAGTATAAGCTATTGCCCAATTTGTGGGAGAAAATTAGGAGATAATAAAAGATGAGTGAAGAAAGTTTTAAATATTGTAAATCTTGTAAACACAAAAAAGAATGTTTTGAAAACAATTGGTGTGTAACTATGGATAGAGGAAGAAAAATAGATAATGTATATATTTGTGATAACTATGAAAAAGAGGAGTGATTTAATTGGATAAAGAAAAATTTATAAAATTATTACAAAATGCAAAAGTAGATAAATATGGGAATTTATATGTATTAGAAAAAGAAATTGAAAAACCTATGTTTGAAGATATGGGAGAAAAGAAATGGTATTTTTCATTAACTAATACACTATGTGATGATTTAATAGAAGAACATTGTGGACAAGATAATAATAACAATTTTGAATTATATGATAGACATTTTTGGAATGATGATACACTAGAAATTAAAATAATAAATAATGGAAATCCTAAAAAGAAGGAGGAATAACTATATATAAATGAAATAGAAAAAATAAAAGATTTACTTAAATTTTTAAAAGGACATGGTTGGATTCCAAGTATAAGTAAAACAATAGATGTAAATAAAACAATAAAAGCAATAGAACATATACTACAAGACTATACAAGACAAAAACAAATAAATGAAGAACACAAAAAAGAGAATGAAGAGCTAAAAGCAACAATTAATAAACAAAGTATAGACATAAGTAATAATTTGCTAGAATTGCAACAAAAAGATAAGCAAATAGATTTAATGGCAGAATATATTGAAAAGGTTACAGTAGATATAAAAATAGCATTTGGAGAAAATATGTTATGGAATAGAAATTATATAAAGCAATATTTTGCGAAACAAGCAAAAGAGAAAGGAGAATAAAATATGGATGAAAAAAATAAATTTTATATAATTTGGACAATCATTTGGTTACTTTTTATAGGATCAATGTGTTTTTTATTTAAAGATGGATGGCCAATGTGGTTTTTACTAATTTGGTTTATAGGATTATTTTAAGGTAAATTACAAATAAAGGAGATAAAATTTGAAATGAGTATGGTTTTAGCTTATGGTAAGAATATGAAAGAACTTCACGAGAGTTATACAAAGCAAATAAATGAAATGATTTTTGATTTGTTAGAAAATTTAGAATATGAAGTTGAAAGGACAAATGACGGTGCAAAAAAATTAATGACAAAATTAAAAAATGAAGGCAAAAAGATAACAATAACAGAAACAAACAGAAGATTAACTGCTGGTAAGTTAAATATTTGTTATAGTTGTGATGTTGAAATTAAATTGTTAGGAGGTGAATAAATATGGCACAGAGATTAAAAGATTGGGAATTAGAAAAAGGCATAATAATTAGAGATACACATAAAGATATGGTATTAACAGAAAAGCAATATAGAAGACTAGTGAAAACAAAAGGTATCAGTATAAAAACTCAAAAAGGTCTAGATTACTATAAGACATTTAAAAGATAAAATTGGAGGTAAGTGAATGAACTATATTGATGAATGTGAAGAAATTTTAAAAGCACATAGGAAATTATATTTTGCATTACAAACCTTAAATAAAAGAAAAAGTAAAATAATTGAAAAAGGCATACCAGCTGAATTGTCAGGAATAGATTATAGCAGGCCAGCAATACAAAAATTTGATTACTCAGAAGATGTTATGAAGGATATATATGAGCTTATGGATATAAATGCACAAATAAACGAAACAAAAGAAGATATGCAACTAGTAGAAGATATCTTACAGGACATAGATAAAGAAAATAAAGAATTATGTAAATTCTTAAGAAGCAAATACATAACAGATCATAAAAAAAATTTAAATGAAATTGCAAAAATTTTAGGATATAGTCAAGAGAGTACAAAAACCATAAATAATATCAAAAAAAAAGCATTAAAGGAATTTGCAATAAGATATTTTGGAGCAAGAGCTATACATTTTATGTAGACGGGAAAAAAATCAACCCTTGAAATTTTGAAATAGGCATGTTACATTAGTATTGGTAAAAAAGTAAAAAAGTCTTTTTTCCTCCTTTGTAAATTAAATGTTAGCTTTAAAGAGTTACTAGATGAATGCTAGTAGCTCTTTTTAGCGTTAAAAAATAAAACAAAAGAAGGTTATGAGTATGAATTATGCAAGATGTATATTGCGTAAATGCGATATGTGTAGATATAAAAATAAATGTTTTAAAGAGGAGTCAAGCAATGAATATCCAAAAAATAAAAATAGAAAAGCTAAAGCCAGCAGAATACAATCCAAGAAAAGATTTAAAACCAGAGGATGAAGAATACAAGAAGATCAAAAGAAGTATTGTAGAATTTGGATATGTAGCTCCAGTAATAGTAAATAAGGATATGACTGTAATTGGAGGACATCAGAGATTAAAAGTATTGAAGGATATAGGATATACTGAAATTGAATGTAATATTGTTGATTTAGATAAAACAAGAGAAAAGGCATTGAATATAGCTCTGAATAAAATAAGTGGAGAATGGGACAATGAAAAATTGGAAGCATTGCTAGAGGAATTAAAACAAACAGAGATAGATTTGGATATTACAGGATTTGATTTTGACGAAATAGATGACATTTTACAAGATATAGAAGGTTCAAAAGAAGACGATTTTGATGTTGAACAAGCATTAAATGAAATAGAAGAACCAATTAGTAAACCTGGAGATGTATGGGTATTAGGAAGACATAGATTAATGTGTGGAGATAGTACCGTAAAAGACGATGTTAATAAATTGATGAATAATAATAAGGCTGATATGGTGTTTACTGATCCGCCTTATCTAATGAATTTTGAAGGAAATGTGCATGCTGATGGAAGTAAGAGTTTTAATTCTATACATGGAAAAATAAAAAATGATAACATGAGTAGAGAAGATGGCGATAGATTTATTTTAAAGATGTTTGAAATCATAAAAGAGTATGATAAGGGTGCTTATTATGTATGCTTTTATAGATTAGGATTAGACTATATTTTTAGAGCATTAGATAAACTAAATAATAGGTATAAAGCTTTAATTATCTGGAATAAAGGAAATCATACTTTATCTAATAGTGATTATATGAGTAAATATGAACCTATTGTCTATGGGTGGTTTGCATCACATATATTTTATGGAGATAGAAGTAACTTTGATATTTGGGATATAGAGAGAACAAAGAAAAATGATTTACATCCTACAATGAAACCAGTAGATTTAGTGGTAGAGGCTATAAAAAATAGTAGCAAAATAGAAGATATAATTTTAGATTTATTTGGAGGAAGCGGAACAACATTAATAGCTGCAGAGCAGACTAATAGAATATGCTATATGATGGAACTTGATTCAAAATATTGTGATGTAATAATTAAGCGATGGGAAAAACTAACTGGAAACAAGGCAATATTAGATGAATAGCTGGAGGTGGGTGACATGAGTTGACACAACAAGAAGAAAATATAAAAAATGATTATTTATCAGGACTAAAATATAAAGAGATAGAAACTAAAAATAATATTACACACAGTCAATTAATAAGTTTTATACAAAAAAATAAATTAAAAAGGGACCCAAAATTTAGAAGTGTTGCTCAAAAAGGTAACAAGAATGCAAAAGGAAATAAAGGTGGACATCCACCAAAGAAAAATAAAAATTCAGTAAAAACAGGAGAATTTGAAAAAATATTTGATACTGTCTTAGATGCAGATGAAAAAGCAATTTTAAAAGGAAATTCTCAAGGAACTAAAGAAACAATATTACAAGAATTAAAGCTCCTTACAATTAGAGAAAAAAGAATGTTAAGTAGAATACAGGAACTAAAGAGCAAGCAACGAGATATGACAATAGTAAAAATGAGTAAATCTGGAGATGGAACTAGTACAGAAATACAGAATACTTTATTTTTGATTAATAGAATTGAGGATGGCCTTACAAGAGTTCAAGAGAGTAAAAGAAGGCATTTAGATTTGTTATATAAAATAGAATGTGACAAAGGTTCTATAGTAGAGAAACCAAATGAAATTGCTTTTAAGAAAAATACAAAATTATTAGAAAGTATAGGAAGACAATTGAGAAATCGAGGTGTTCAAGATGGAAAATGAGGAATTTCCTTTATCAGAAAAATACCTGGATTTTATGGAACATGAAGCTAGTGCAGAATTTCTTGAGGGTACTACATTTGCAGGAAAGACTACTGTAGCAATTCCTAAATTTATGCTAAAAGTAGCTGAAAGCCCTAAAAAATTGCATATAATTGCAGGGTTAGATTTAGGTACAATAGAAAAAAATATAATAAATAAAGATTATGGCTTAATAGACATTTTTGGAGATTTTAAAGACGGTGGCCTTATTGAGTATAATGCAAGTGGTAAAGGAATACATTCTTTACCACATATTTTGTATCATACACCTAATGGAGTAAAAGTTATATATATAGTTGGATATGATAATAAGACTAGATGGAAAAAGGTACTTGGTGGTCAATATGGATGTATATTTATAGATGAGTTTAATATAGCAGATATGGACTTTGTAAGAGAGATATTTATGCGTTGTGATTATAGGTTATGTACATTAAATCCTGATGATCCAAATTTAGAATGTTACTCACAATTTGTAAACAAATCTAGGCCAATTGAAAAATACAAAAATGATGCACCAACAGAATTATTAAAAATGTTAGATCAACCACAAACAGATGACTGGACATGGTGGTATTTTGATTTTGATAATAATCTTAGCTTAACTGAAGAAAAAAAGAAAAGTATTATAGAATCTGTACCTAAAGGAACTAAACTTTATAAAAATAAAATACTGGGACTTAGAGGGAAAGCTACAGGACTTATATTTGATATAAAGAAAGAAATCATTATAAATAGAATTCAAGCTAAACAATTAAAATTTAAGTTATTTAGTGTAGGATGTGATACCTCATATTCAAGAAAAACACATGATAAATTAACCATTGAAGGAATAGGAATAACGAATGACAATAAATGTGTTTTATTAAAAGAAAGAGGATTTAATAATAAAAATAGAGACAATCCATTTGCACCGTCTGATGCGGTCAAATGGATTTTGCAGTTTATGGAAGAATTTAAAGAAGAATGGGGATTTGCTAGGACAGCTTTTATAGATAGTGCTGATAGCGGAACTATTATGGAAGCCAGGAAGATGAAGAATAAAATACATTGTATTTATAATTTTGAACCTTCATGGAAAAAAACAAAAAATATTACAAGAATACAGTTAGAACAAAGTTGGCAAAGTACATTAGATTTTCTAATACTGGACGAATGTACAGATTATTTACAAGAATCAGATGTATATAGCTGGGATGAAAATAATCAGCCAGAAGATAAAAATGACCACCATAGACAAGGCTGTCAATATGCATGGTTACCATATAAAAAGAAAATTGGAAATTGGGAAACAATAAAACAAATTATAAAGGATGCTGATAAAGATGAGTAAAATTGGAGGAAAAATAAAAAGTATGATTAGGAACTGGTTAGAAATACAACCTTCAATAGGTGATAGTATATTAATACAAGAAGTTAATACTTTTGCAGGAACTTGCTTTAGAAATGAGATTTGGTATAGAGGGGATCCGAGTGAATTACATCAATATTATACACAAGTTGATGATTTAATGAATAATACTAAGTTTTGGGCTGCTCAATCTACTGATGGGGTTGATTTTAGAAAAATACATACTGGATTACCAGCATTAATTGTAGATATGTTAGCTGATATAATAATTGATGCATTAAATAAAATATCTATAAAAAATTCAAACGAAGCCCAAAAAGTCTGGGAAAAGATAGAAAAAGAAAATGCATTCAAAGATACTGTGAAACAAGCTATAATAGATGTATTTGTTGATGGAGATGGAGCATTTAAAATTAGTTATGATCCAGATATAAGTCAATATCCAATTATAGAATTTTATTCTGGAAATAATGTTGAGTATGAATATAAAAGAGGAAGAATAGTTGCAACAATCTTTAAAACTAGGTATAAAAAAGAAAAAGGAACTTATGTACTTTATGAAAGATATTCTAAATCAGGGATAACTTATAAGTTATATTTAAATAACAAAGAAGCAAGAATAAATGATATAGATGAAACAAAAGATTTATTTGAAATAACAGATAATACTTTTATTATGGCTATTCCAATGATGTTTAATAAATCAAAGAAATTTAAAGGCAGAGGTCAAAGTATTTTTGAAAAAAAAATTGACGATTTTGATAGCTTAGATGAAGTATGGAGTCAATGGATAGAAGCATTAAGAGATAATAAGACGCAGACATATATTCCAGAAGATTTAATACCTCAAGATGAAAATGGTAATTATTTAAAACCTAATACATGGGATAAAAGATTTGTTAAAATTGGAAGCTCTTTGTCAGAAGATGGTTCTAAATCAGATAAAATAATAAGAGTTACAGGAGATTTTGATTACGAAAAAATGTTACAAGGATATATAACAGCTTTAGATTTATGTTTGCAAGGTTTAATAAGTCCTAGTACATTAGGAATTGATACTAAGAAATTAGATAATGCTGATGCACAAAGGGAAAAAGAAAAAGTTACACAATATACAAGGAATAAAGTTATTAGAGTCTTGGAAAGAGTATTACCTTTAGTGGTAATTACATGTTTAAAAACTTATGATAAATTGAATCATAAAGCATCAGAAATAGAATATGAGGCAGATGCAGATTTTGGAGAGTACAGTTCTCCTTCTTTTGAAGCAGTAGTAGAAACTGTATCTAAGGCTAGACCAGGACAAACTATTATGAGCATAGAAAGAAGTGTAGAAGAACTATATGGAGATAGCCTAACACAAAAAGAAAAAGAAGAAGAAGTGAAAAGATTAAAAGAAGAAGCGGGAATAATACAAAAAGACGAACCTAATATAATGAGTCCTATAATTGAGTAGGTGATTAAATGCAAAGTGAATATAACATAAAAGAAATATTTGAAGAAATTGAGAATGAATTAATTTTATCTATGAAAAGGACTCTGTGGAGCCATAAAGCTGATGAAAAAGTAAAAGGTTTTAAGTGGCCACAATGGCAAACACTGAAATTAAAACAAATAGAAGATTTTAAGAAAGCTAATCAAGATATATTTAATAATCATAAAAATACTATAATAGATAATTTAGTATATAAAGAGATAAAAAAACAATTTAAAGAAGGTGCTAGTAGAACAAATAAAGATGCAATTAGAAAAGGCATAATAAAAAAATCAGATTCACAATTAAGTGGTTCTTTTTTTGGATTAAATGATAGAAAAATAAAAGCTCTAATGAAAAGTGTAGAAAATGACCTAAATGATGTAAAAACTGCAACTTTAAGAATGGCAAATGATCAATATAGGCAAATAATATACAAAGCAGAAATTTATGCAGGTACAGGAGCAAAAACCGTAAAACAAGCAATAGATATGGCTTCTCAAGAGTTCTTACTTAGAGGATTTAATTGTATTGAATATAAAAATGGTAGTAGGCACAATATAACAGATTATTGTGATATGGCAATTAGAACTGCAAATAAAAGAGCTAATTTAATGGGCGAAGGAGAAATGCGAAAGAAATTAGGTAATTCATTAGTTTACATTTCTAGACACGGCGGAGCTTGTGATAAATGCGTTCAGTGGCAAGGTAGAGTATATATAGATGATGTTTGGTCAGGTGGAAAAAAAGAAGATGGAAGATATCCCCTTTTAAGTACAGCTATAGAAGGTGGATTATTTCATCCAAGATGCCAACATGGCTCTAGTACATACTATGAAGGAATAAATGAGGAACCAGAAGAAGTAACTCAAGCATTAAATGATGAACATGATGATGAATATACACAAGCATTACAAAGACAAAAAAGAGAATATGAAAGATTAGCATTAGGAAGTCTAGTACCTGAAAATATTTTGAATTATCAAAATAAAGCTAATGAATTGCAAAATCAGATAGATGGTAGTAGAATAGAACTAACAGAAAATGAACAATATGCAATAAACCAATATATTAGTTCAGAAAGTTATAAAATAAACGAAGCTTTGCGAGAAAATAAAGAGCTATCAAAATCTTATAAAGATTTACAAAACAATCTGGATAATGCATTAAAAAGGTGCAAAAATTATGAAGGAAATATTGTAAGGGTATTAGAAATAAAAGACAAAGAAAAATTAGATATATTTATAAAAGCTAATAAGATTAATGAGACTATTAAATTTAAGGAATACTTATCTTTTTCTAATAAGCCTAATTATAATAATGATGCTAATGTAATTATATATACAGTATCTAATAAAGCTAAAGATTTAAGTAAATTCAATTATAAAGAATCCGAAATATTATATCCAAGAAATTGTACTTTTATAGTTGAAAAAGTAATAAAAAAAGATAATAAATATTATATTCTATGGAGGGAATTATAATGGACAAACCAAGATGGATTAATGAAATTCCAAAGCCTATACAAACCAATAAAAAAGTAAAAATAACAGATGAAATGAAAAGGGAAGCCAAAGAATTCGAAAAAGCTGTAGAAAGTGGTAATGTAGATAAATGGTTTAATAAGGAGGCCTAAAATGGATTTCGGAGAAGCAATTAAATTACTAAAACAAGGAAAAAGAGTACAAAGAGAAGGATGGAATGGTAAAAATCAATATATAGAACTTGCAACAAATATAAGTTATATAAATGCAAATAAAGACATTATAAATGCAGAACATATAGCAATAGGAAATAAAGCAATAGCTTTTGTGGGAACATCAGGAGTTCAAATAGGCTGGTTAGCAAGTCAGGCAGATATGTTAGCAGAAGACTGGAAAGTTGTATAAAGAATTTATAAATGCAGTGGCGGAATAGACAATTCAAGCGTGGAATTGGTAAAGTATATCAAACTAGCTAATTAATTGATATTCTCGAGATATATATTAATAGACGAAATGGATACAATAGTAGACGCTTACGTAATTTAAAAGGTATGAGATAGGCTGGTTACGGAGTTCGGACATACCATGTTAGGTGCAAATCCTAACCTGCATGTGACTAATTAAATAGTTTTTAATATTTAGAGCTTTGAAAAAGGCTCTATTTTTTATGCCAAAAACGTGTGTATGGCTTAAATACTATCATGGATGAATTATAGTCGACGGACTTAAAACGGAGGAGGTCCTTTATGGAAAACGAAAATGAAGAAAAAAAAGTAGATACTCAAACTACTGGAAATGATACTCAGTCAAATAACAATAACAATTCAAAAGTTGATGAAATTTTTGGTAATACAAAGGAAACTTCAGAAAACTCAAATCGAGAAAAAAATAACACTAATGTTAATGCAGAAAAACAGACTGATACATCAAATCAAAGCAAAAATGAGGGTGAGAAAGTTAAAAAAGTCAATAATGTAGCACAAAAAAACGAAGATGGTTCAATAACTTTCAAAAATCAAGACGAATTAGATGGATTTATTGCAAGGATGTATGCAAAAGGCGCTGAAAAAGCAACACAAGGAGCAACTTCTAAGCAAAGACAAGAAAATACTGAAGATGAGTCTAAAGAAAATCAAACTAAAGATGAAACTCCTAAAAAAAATCAGCAAAGTGTATTACCTTCTGACTACTATCAAAATAAAATTGGTCTTGCAATGGCTATAAAAGGAATTAATCCTACAAAATTGCAAAGAGCAAGTAGATTAGTAGACCAGGAAAAGGTAATTATAAACGGAGCAGTTGATGATACAAAACTAGAAGAAGAAATAAATGCAATAATTAGTGAATTTCCTGAACTAGTTGAAGGAGCAAATAGTACCAGTGAACAAAAAGGCTTTAAGTTTGGAGCAGCTGGAAATCAAACACAAGATGCCACAGATAATATTAATGACGAACTAGATGAAATCTTTGGCAACAAATAATTATAGAAAAGGAATGGTGATATTATGGCTAATACAGTAAATTACGCAACACAATTTGAAAAACAATTGAGACAAAAATATAAGAGAGAGTGTCTAAGTGATGATTTAACTACAGAAAAAGTTAAATTTATAAATGCAAAAACAGTTAAAATACCCTATATTGAATTAGGAGGATTTAAAGATCATGGAAGAAATGGAGGTTTCAACAGACAAAATGCTAAAAATAATTTTATGACATTTACTCTACAACATGATAGAGATGTTGAATACTTTATAGACACAGAAGATGTTGATGAATCAAACTTAGCATTAAGTGCAGCTAATATAACAAATACTTTTGAAGAGGAACATGCAATTCCTGAAAGAGATTGTTACAACTTCTCTAAAATTTATAGTGAATATAAAACTAGACTATCAGGAACCGTTGATAATACAGCATTAACAACAGCAAATGTATTAACTCAATATGACTCTTATATGAAGCAAATGGATGAGGACGAGGTTCCAGAAGAAGGTAGATTACTATATGTAACACCAACAGTTAATGATTTAATAAAGAATGCTGAGAATGTTCAAAAAGTATTTTCATTAAATGCTGGTGGAAATGGTTTTATGAGAGCAGTTAGAAGTTTAGATGATGTAAAAATAAGAAAAATTCCAAGTGTAAGAATGAAGACATCATATAACTATACTGATGGATGTACACCAGGTGTTTCTGCAAAACAAATAAATATGATATTAGTTCATCCAAAATCAGTTATTTCTTGTGATAAACATGCTTACATAAAATTATGGGCTCCTGGAACTCATACTCAAGGAGATGGCTACTTATACCAATTAAGAAAATATTGGGATTTATTCTTAATTGATACAAGAGCTCAAGGTGTAAAAATAAATGCTGAATCAGAAGAATAGGAGGATTATATATGTTTGCAGTAAAAGATAATGTTGAATACTCAATTGAAGAAATAGAAAAGAAAAAATTTATTGAAGACGGTTATGATATATATGATGAAAACGGAAAAAAAATAGCCGAAGGAGCTAATAAAAAGGTATCTGCAAAACAATATTCTGACTTAAAAAAGGAATATGATAATTTAAATAAAACTATATCAGAAAAAGAGGCAGAAATTGCAGAACTAAATAAAAAGCTAGCAGAAAAAGATGATGAAGTTAAAAAAATAAAGGAAGACTCAAAAAAAGCAAAAAAAGACTCAAAAAAAGAGGAAACTGATGAGAATAACTAAAAATAAGGGGTGTTGCAAATGATAACAATATATGCAACAAACGAGGATTATAAAAAATATGGATCTAGTAAATTAGAAGAAAAAGAGCTAGAAAAATATTTGGAATTAGCATCTATTGATATAAATAGAGCTACATTAACAAGAATTGAAAAAAGAGGTTTTAGTAATTTAACAGAAAATCAAAAGGATTTAATAATCAAAGCTACTTGTATTCAAGCAGAATATATAAAAGATGAAGGTACTTACGAAGATGATAGTGTTGAAAGTTATAGCATAGGTGGAGATTTAACAGTTAATGAAAAAGAATCTAATGAAATAGCTGACAAGCTAAAAATATCTAAAGTAGCTTTTACATATCTTAGAAAGACAGGATTAACTAATAGAATAATATGATAAAAAAGCTAAATCCAAGACATTTAGAAAGATTATTAAATAATGAATGTGATGTTAAATTATATCAGGAAGGCTTGTCTGAAGAAGGTGAGCCTTTAACTTCTTTAAATCTAAAAAATAAGAAATGTAGATTTGTTGAAAAAATAAAAACTATAATATCTGCAGATGGAAAAAAGGTTGAGCTTGTAGGAAAAGTAATATTGCTAGGAGATATTGCTCCAGAAATTAAAAAGATAAGTGGTGGAGAAGTAATAATAAATAATAGTAAATATGAAATATACCAGGCAAGTAGACCAAGAAATCCAGATGGAAGTGTTCATCATACAACATTGGAGTTGATGTAATATGAAAATAACTTATAATTTAAAAAATATCAATACAACAATAGAAAATGCAAAATTAGCATTATTAGATACAGCTGAGGCAATAAAAACTGATTTAATTCAAAGTCAAACAATGCCATTTGACACAGGTGTTATGCAAAATGATAGTACCTTTGTGGATGACAAAAAAGTAATAAAAGGAATTGCTAAAATTGTAGTAGATACTTTATATGCAAGAAAAGTATACTTTGATCCAGAAATTACTATACATAAAGATAAAAATTCTAATGCAAAGCAGTATTGGTTTGAGGATTACATATCTGGAGAAAAGAAAACTTTGCCTATTAAATATTTTCAGCAAATGGTAAAAAGGAGAATGAAATGATAGCAAGGTTAAAAACTGTTAAAGTAAAAGATTATTTAAAAACGATTATAAGTGAATGTGAAAAATGGTATATTGGTAAGATGGATGAAAATCAAGATAAAGCTATAGCTATTTATACTAATAGAAGAAATTTAGCTAAAATATCAGATTTTAAAAATTTGCAAAGTTATGGAATATTACCAATTACACTATTGTTAAGATGGACAAAAAATTATAGTACGGCGGAAATAAAAGCCAATGAAATTTATGAGTTACTTGATTGTAGCTCTTTTTTTATTGATGATTACAGATGTAATATCAATTGTTTATATGATGGGCCTATTGATTTAGGCTCAGATGAGAATGGAATTTATAAGTTCAGCATAGAACTAAATTTATTATATAGAAAGGGTGAAGTATAATGCCAGGTACAAAAACAGGAGTATATCCAGTATATGAAAACCAGTTCAAAGTTGGAACTAGCAAAGAATCTTTGAAAACTATTGCAGATATGGCTACATTTAGCGTCGCATTAGATAATGGTGTTGAAGAATGGAATCCATTCGACCAAAAAGGATGGGTTAGACGTTTAATGACATCTAAATCTGTAACTATCTCAATCTCTGGAAAAAGAAATTATGGAGACGAAGGAAATGACTATGTAGCAGGAATGGCATTAAAGAATGGTAGAGATGCAGAAGGATGTCTACAATGGACATTTCCAGATGGTGCTACTCTAGTATTTGAAAATGCAGTATTTAATGTAACAAATTGGGGTGGAGGAGACAGCACAAATGTTATTCCACTTGAATTTGATGTAATGTCAAATGGAAAGCCAACTTATACTGAAGCTAGTGCTGCAGGAGTTGGAGGCTAAAAAAAGGGACTAAATGTCCCTTTATTTTTTTATGAATTTTAGGAGGTTAATTATGAATTTAAATATAATAGATAAATTAGGAATAGAAAAGCAAGAAATAACAATAGCAGAAGGAAAAACATATACAGTTAATTGTGGAGCTAAAACAATGTTAAAAGCTCAAGAAATATTTAAAAAAGATAATTCTTTTGATGCAATGTTTGATGTAATAGAATTACTTTTAGGAAAACAAGCCAAAAAAGATATATATGATATGGATTTAACAGTAAAACAATTACAGACAGTAATTATTGCAATAATGGCACAAGTTAATGAAATATCATACGAGGAAATGGAGAAACGATTTCAAAAATCAGTCAAATAATGAAACATGGTATGACTTAGAAGATGATTGGGAGTTAGTAGCATCCAGTCTAAAAACACAGTATGGTTATAGCATAAGAAAAGAAATAAATAATATGAGTTGGGCTGAATTATGTAGTGATATTTCAGGTCTTATGGGAGAAACACCTTTAGGCAATATAGTACAAATACGCTCTGAAGATGACAAAGAAAGATTAAAAAACTTTACACAGGAGCAAAAAAACATAAGATGGGAATATAGAAATAAAATGGCACAAAAAATGGACAAAGAAGAATTTAAAAAGGTTATTGCCGAGTTTCAAAAAATGTTTAAGGAAATGGCTGGTGATAACAAATGAAAGAAATAAGATGTCCCAAATGCAACCAGCTTTTATTAAAGGCTGATATTTGTATAGGGGAAATAAAATGTACAAGATGTAAAGAAATAGTAAAAATAATATTGAAAAATGACAGAGTGAGCAACACAACTAATAAAAATAGTAAGTAGTTAGCCAATACCTGCATAAACCTAAAATTTATAAAAAAGTAAAGGGAGTGAAAAGCAGGTATGAGCACAAATGTAGGAGCTGTAGATTTTGAATTATTATTAAATTCAAATCCTTTTAATAAAGGAATTCAAACTGCAGGAAATACAATACAGAAATCTGGAATAGAAGGAATGCTTGGAAAAATTGGAAAAGCAGCTCTTGCTGCTTTTTCAGTTAAAGCGGTTGTAGATTTTACGAAAAGTTGCCTAGAATTAGGCTCTAATTTAACAGAAGTACAGAATGTTGTAGATGTTACTTTTGGAAATCTAAATACTCAAGTAGATGAATTTGCAAAGAATGCAATTGATCAATTTGGACTAGGACAAACGGTTACTAAAAAATATGTTGGTACTTTTGGAGCGATGGCTAAAGCTTTTGATTTTAATAATCAGGCAGCATTAGAAATGTCAGAAACTCTTACAGGACTAGTAGGAGATGTTGCATCTTTCTATAATTTAAGTAGTGATGAAGCATTTACTAAATTAAAGTCTGTGTTTACTGGAGAAACAGAAACATTAAAAGATTTAGGAATTGTAATGACACAAACTGCACTAGACCAATATGCATTAGAAAATGGATTTGGTAAAACAACTAGTGCAATGACAGAACAGGAAAAAACAGCATTAAGATATCAATTTGTATTAGATAAATTAAGTCTTGCACAAGGGGATTTTGCAAGAACATCAGACAGTTGGGCTAACCAGACAAGGGTTTTAAGTTTAAGATTTGATGAACTTAAAGCAACTCTAGGACAAGGCTTTATTAACTTGTTTACTCCTATTGTACAAGGTATAAACTGGGTAATAAGTAAATTACAAGTCCTTGCAGATGCATTTAAATCATTTACAGAATTTATTACAGGAAATAAGTCAGATAGTTCTGGAGGAGTAGGAAGTATAGCAACAGATTTAACAGATGTTACTAGTTCAGCAGATATAGCTTCTGATGCAGTTTCTGGAATAGGTAGTAGTGCAAAACAAGTAGCAAAGGATGCAAAAAGCTTAGCTTCATTTGATACTGCACAAGTACTAAAAAGTAGTGACAGCAGTAATTCAAGCGGTAGTGGTGGAACAAATATAGGTTCTGCAGGTTTAGACTATGGAAATGCATTAGCAGATACAATGGATGAAGCTAATTCAGAGATGGATAGCTTATTAAAAAAAGCATCTGATTTCTTTGGAATATTAAAAGCAGGTTTTAAAGATGGATTTGGAAATTTTGATTTTAGTAATTTATTAAATGAAATTGATGGTATAAAAAATAGTCTTATTAATATATTTACTGCTCCAGAAGTTATGAATGCAGCTACAAACTGGGTTAAAACTATACTATATAATTTGGGAAGAATTACTGGAAATGTTGCAAATATTGGATTAACAATTGGTGATAATCTTATAGGTGGAATAGATGTATTTTTAAGTCAAAACCAACAAGATATTAAAGACCATATAGTAAAATTATTTAATATTTCATCAAAAACAGCTGAAATAACTGGAAATTTTACAAATACAATTTCAAATATATTTAGTAATGTTTTTGGTAGTGATGTAGCTAAACAAATAACAGGAGATTTAATAGCTATATTTACAGATAGCTTTCTTGGAATACAAGAAGTTGGAATGCAATTTGGTAATGATTTATTATATATAATTACAGAACCAATTAATGAAAATAAAGATCTAATAAAGGAAACCTTAAAAGGAATATTAGAACCAATATCTAGTATATTAGGAACCATAAAACAAGGAGTACAAGATACTTTTTCTAAGTTTTGGGATGTATATAACACATATATAGCTCCAGCAGTAGAAAATATAAAAAATGGCTTTTCAAGTATTTTAACTACAGTATTAAATGTATGGAATGAAAATATAAAACCTATTTTAGATGAATGGGCATCAAGATTTGATACTTTATGGAAAGAACATTTACAACCAATGGTAAATAGTTTCCTTGAATTTATAGGAAAATTAGTAAATGGATTATCAGAATTATGGAATACATGGTTAGTTCCAATAATTAATTGGATTGTTGAGAATGTAGTTCCAGTTTTATCTCCTATTTTTGAAACTATAGGTAATTTATTTATGAATGCATTTGGTATTATTGGAGATATTCTTAATGGAATATGGCAAGTACTAAGTGGGTTAATAGATTTTATTGTAGGAGTATTTACAGGAGATTGGGAACAAGCTTGGAATGGTATT
Organism: uncultured Clostridia bacterium; assembly: GCA_944392515.1. Taxonomy (GTDB): domain Bacteria; phylum Bacillota; class Clostridia; order TANB77; family CAG-508; genus CAG-793. Next base: position 13,064 of record CALXWV010000008.1, on the reverse strand, counting down.
AAAGAAATATTCTCAGGAATTTGGACAGCTATAAAGGGTGTTATTGATGGAGTATGGAATTCTATAAAAGATATAATTACTGGAGCAATAGATACAATAAAATCATATTTAGAAAATATATTAAATGGAATATCAAATACTTGGAATAATGTTTGGAATGGGATAAAGAATTTTGTTTCAAATATATGGAATGGAATTAAGAATATTTTTTCTGGTGTAGGTAGTTGGTTTACAAATATATTTCAACAAGCATATAACGGAATTACAAGAGTATTTAGTAATATAGGAAGTTTCTTCTCAAATATATGGAATACTATAAAGAATACATTCAGTAATTTAGGTACTAGTATTGGAAATGCAATTTCAAATGCTGTAAAAAGTGGAATTAATGGAGTGATTTCTTTAATTGAAAGGACAATAAATAGAGCAATAAGTTTAATAAATGGTGGCATTGGATTAATTAATTTAATTCCTGGTGTTAATATTGGAAAAATTGGAACACTATCATTACCACGACTTGCAGAAGGTGGATATGTAAAAGCAAATACTCCTCAATTAGCAATGATTGGAGATAATAGGCATCATGGCGAAATTGTTGCTCCAGAAGATAAATTAATGTCTTTGTATAAACAAGCTAATAAGGAAATGGGAGTTGGAAATGATGCAAAAGTAATACAACTTTTGAATAGAATAATACAATTATTAGAATTGTTGAGTAATCAAGACTTTAATTTATACATAGATGGATATGAATTATTAAAAAGACTAGAGAAAATATATAAGAAAAAGAACTTTGCAAAGAATGGAGGCTAAAAGATGTATGAACCTAAATTAATAGTAAATGGAACACCAGTACCAGGATTTACAAAATTGACTCCTGGTCCTGAGCCTCTATGGGGAGACGGAACAGGAAGAAACACTTTAGATGGGCATTATAGTGGTACTTTTATAGGATATTTTACGACATTAGAAATTGAGTTTGGAATTGTAACAGACGAAGAATATAATTTAATAAAAAAATTACTTGAACATCCTTTTTTAGAGGGTGTTCAATTTTCTTTAGAAAAAGACATGGAAGGATATAAACAGGGAGATTTATTTACAGAAGATTTTTATAATGGAGCAGCAATAAAGTCTAGTCCTCTTGCTTGTGGTGGATATTGGGAAGGCTTTACAGTTACTTTAACTGCAATAGATAGGAGGCCACAATTAACATGATAAATGTGAGTAATGATTTTAAAACAAGAACTAAAAAAATAAAGCAACAAAGTATAAAACTAGGAATAGTTGATGGTGAATTAACAGTTAAAGAAGTTCATTTTATGACTGTAAAACAATTTAATGCATTACCTGTTTGGATGCTAAGAAAAAGACAAGAGGTAATTGCCAAAGAATTAAAGTATAGTTTTGAAGGAAATTTGTTCAAAACTATAATGAAACAAATTGAGATTACAGTAAAAAATGCAGGAGAACTAAAAGATAAAAATGTAAACTTCCAATATGGATTGTATATAAACAATAATTATGAATATGTAGATTTAGGAGATTATTACATAAAGGATATAGAAGATAATAAAGGTAAATCTGAGCTAGTTGTAACAGGTTATGATAAAATGATTAATTTTATGAAAACCTTTAAACAGTCTGATTTACAACTAACATATCCTTGTACAATGTTGGCACTAATACAAAAAATATGTGAGGTTTGTGGAGTAGAAATATACTCTACAAACTTTTTTAATGCAGATCTAGAAATAGATGAAGATTATTTTACAGCTCAAGAATTAACGTATAGAGATGTATTAGATAAAGTGGCACAATCTACAGAAACTACAATTTTTATTAAAGATAACAAATTATACTTACATAAATTAGCAGATAGTCCAGTTGAAAAACTAGATGCAAGCTATTTAACTGGATTAACAATTAAAGAAAAATTTGGACCAGTTAATGCACTAGTACTTGGCAGAGGTGACGTAGAAGATAATGTAGAATCTAAAGATGATACAAGCATTGCTAAAAACGGTAGATGCGAAATACGATTCGATGAAAATGAATTTGTGGAATATAAAAGAGAGCAAGTGATAGATGCAATGTTTGAACAAATAAAGGGACTAGAATATTATGCTTTTGAGGGCTCAGATGTTGGCATTATGTGGTTAGAACCTTGTGATTTATTTGAAGTCGAGGATACTGAGAAAAGTATATACAAAACCATATATTTATCTGCAAACATAACAATAAATACAGGTATAAGTAGTGATATAGAATCAGATATCCCAGAAGAAACCAATACAGAATATAAAGTCACTACAAAAGAAGAAAAAAAGACTTTAAAAGTAGAAAGATTGGCTAAAAAAAATGAAGGACTTATTCAGGATGTAATAGAACAGCAGACAGAAACAGAAAATAAACTTACAAAAGTAGAACAAGACATAGATGGGATAACGGAAACAATAAGTAGCGTAGAAACAAAAGTGGAAACAGCAGAGAATAAAGCAGAAAATGCACAGAATACGGCTAATGATGCTGTTTCTCAAATAACAACTACTAACGAGAAATTAACTCAAGTTGAAGAAAACGTAGATGGAATAACTCAGACAGTTAGTTCTGTTGAAACACAAGTAGGAAAAATCGAAGAAACTGCTAATAATGCAAATCAAAAAGCAGATAGTGCTGTAAATCAAATTGAAGTTACAAATGAAAATGTGACAAAAATAGAACAAAATGTTAATGGAATCACAGATAGCGTAACAGCAATCGAAACAAACTTAAATGAAAATTATAGTACTACAGAGCAGATGAACTCTGCAATAGAACAAAAAGCAGGAAGTATAACAAGCTCCGTTTCTGAAAGCATTGAAAATATACAAGTGGGTGGAACAAATCTAATACCTAATAGTGCACCATATAATTTAGATAGCTATGTTGTACAAAATAGTTCTATGATAGAGCTTACTTTACAAGATGAAGATTCAGCACCATTTGATAAGTGTTTGAAACTAAGAACGTTACAGGCTTTAACTGGTGAAACTGGTATATATATAACTCCAACTTCAAAAGTACTAGAAGCTAATAAAGAGTATTGTTTAAGCATTTGGTTAAAGGCTACTGCTAATACTAACGTAAAGGTTGGATATGCAAGAGGTGGACAATCAACATTTCTAGTAACTACAAATTGGCAAAAGTTTACATATAAGTTTACAGCATTATCACCCACAAATCAAACACATGGATTTACAATTTTATTACTAGCTTCGACAATTGAAGGTCGACAAGTATTTGTACATAGTATAAAGCTTGAGGAAGGAAATAAGGTAACAGCATGGTCACCTGCTCCTGAAGATGATGTAAAGGGATTTGAATTTGGAACAAAAATAGAGCAAAACGCAAAGAATGTACAAATTGCATGGAACAATGAATCACAAAACATAAAATTAGAACAAGATAATGGAAATTCTACAATGGGATTTTATGATAATGACACAAAATTTGCCGAAATGGGTGTAAATAATGTAGATGAAGATAGATATATATCATTTGGTATTCCTTGTGATTATGGAAGTGATATAGCTGATGGGATGGCTTGGGGAATACAAACTCCAGACGGTAAATTTTGGCCAATATTATATATAAAAGATTTTCATATGGCTAATAAGGATGCAGGAGATTTTAGTGGAAACTTAGTACTGTCAGCTTGTAATCTTTTATTAGAAGGTATTAATTCAGCCATTAGTTGTGGAAATGTTAATATGTGTAACGCTGACGTACTAGGTGGAATAATGTTTGAAGATGCAACTACACATAAAAACTTATTAACAATTATGCCAAAAACAGTATTAGATGATGAAACTATAAATATATTAGATAAAATATCATTTTATAAAAATAGTGCAGGAACTAATACTTTGATAATTGGATTACAAACGGGTGAACATTGCATGATGACAGATGATGGTTATTTTTCTTGTAGAGAAGTATATTCTACTGGAGATATAAGTTGTAGCGGAAATATTAAAGCATATAATCACATTTATTGTAATAATGGAGTAGAGCCATTTTCAATTGTTGAAAAGAAAAGGAATATAGAAAAATATAACAATAGTGCATTAAATGAAATTTTAAATACAGATATTTATTATTATAACTATAAAGAAGATTCTGAAGATATAAAAAGAAGAGTAGGAGCAATTATTGGTACTGATTATAATTGCTCTAAAGAAATAATAGGAACCGAAGGAAAAGGGATAGATTTATATAGTATGGTATCTGTTGCTTACAAAGCAATACAAGAAGAACAAGAATTGATACAGGAACAAAACAAAACAATTAAGGACTTACAAAATAGAATAGAAAAATTAGAACAAAAGGTAGGTGGAACAGATGAGTGAAACTACAAATATAAAATTGTTTAAGCATGATAATCCTTCTACAAATACTAACCAATTTGATGTGGAAAAATCTTTAAATCAAAACTGGGATAAAATAGATACAGAAATAGGAAATATAAGAGAAAACATAAATGGTAATGATACAGACATAACTGATTTAAAAAGTAGAGTAACTGATTTAGAAACGAATTTAGATACAGCACAAAATAATATAGATGAAATAAAGCAAGAACAGATTACACAAAATGAAAATATAAAAGATAATACTACAGCAATAGAAAAAAACGCTGAAAGTATAAAACAAAATACAACAGATATAACAAAACTACAAGAAGATAATGCAAAGTTAAAAGCACAAATTCCAAAAGGACAAGCAAGTGGAGAAGAAATAAACCTACAAGATAGTGCAGAAATGGAACTTGTTGATTTTGGATTACAGGGAAATAGCAAGCAAGCTACTAGAGAAGGATATAATTTAGCAAAATATAATACTAAAATTACAGGTAAATATAATTTTAATTTTGAAATAGGAGATATTACAAGTGGAAAGACATATACTTTATATTTGTATATTCCAGTAGGAACATTAAGTTTTAATTTAAGATATAATACGAGTAGTGGAAATAACATATTAACCGATTATAATAAAACAGGTAAAATAGTAAAAACTTTTACCGCAAATCAAGATGGCATTTTATATTTTAATGGATTTGGTGAATCAAGCGATTACAATGGAATAGAACAAATAATGTTATTAGAAGGTACATATACAACAGAGAACATTCCTATATTTGAAGAATATGGTAAAATGCCTAGCTTAGATTATCCAAGCGAAGTTCAAGCCGTTGGAGATAGTGGAAGTGTAGAAATAGTTACAAGCAATAAAAATGTGTTAGATTTAGGACAAGGTAGCGCAAATGGCATTACTTATAATAAGAATAGAATAACAGTAATAAATCCAACAAATTCGATTAATATTACATCTTTAAATTTAATAAACAATAAAAACTTTATGGGAAAAAGTCTTACTTTAACGTTTTGGGCAAATGGAAATGTAGAAACAAACAATGTAGAAGTACATTTATCAACAAATAAAGAGACTTACAGATTTCAAAAATACTTTACAACTGGAAGCTTTAATAATACTAAATTTGCATTTACAAGACAATTACAAAGTGATGAGTATTTTACAAATATGACAGTATATGTACCTACGACTGCTTTACCTACTTGTAATTTAACAATAGATTTACAAATGGAAATAAAAACAGCAACAGATTTCATTGAACACAAAGGAAATACATATACTTTACCAATTCAAAAGCCTTTTTATAAAATAGGAGATTATGCAGATAAATTTACAAAACAAAACAATAAATGGTATGAGCAACATTATATAAAAGAATTAACTATAACTGGAGGTGAAAATTGGAAAACAAGTGGAAATAAATACACAACTTATTATGTTCAACCTGGAATTATAATTAACAAGAATAGTGCAACTAAAAAATTGGGGATATGTAATTATTTTGAATTTGTTGACATAGTCTGGGGAAAAGATATAATTGCTTGTGATATAGGGAATATGTATGAAAGTTTTTTTGATTTAAGATTTTGTTTTGGTTCTAATCCAGAATTTTCTACTGTTGATGAATGGAAAGCAAAAGTAAAAGCATTATATGATGCTGAAAAACCTATAAAGTTTTATTGTGTATTAGCCACACCAGAATTAATAGAATGTACAGAAGAACAAGTACAAGTATTAGAGCAAATTGTCAAAGATGGTACATATAAAGGTGTAACACATTATTATACAAATGACGAAGTAAAACCAACAATAGAAGTAACATACTATAAAGATTTAGAAACTATAATAAATAAACAAGAGCAAATGCAAGCAACACTAAACAATGTACAAGCTCAAATTCTAGAATTAGGAGGATAAATATATGTATGATATTATAAAAAATGTTATAGAAAGTAAAAACTACGAATTAGTAGATATGCTATATAAAATAAATAAAATGTACATAGAAAGTGAAATAACAGAAGAACAAAAAGAAGAGTTAGACGAATTAGCTAGAACAAATGCAAAAGCAGAGAATAGCTATGCACCAACACAAAAACAGATAAACAAAATTTATGAAAAGTTAGATAGCATTGAGGCTGGATTAAATAAGTTAGAAGGTGTAGAAGAACCTACAGAACCTGTTGATGAATATCCTGAGTTTGTACAACCAACAGGAGCTCACGATGCTTATAATGTAGGAGACAAAATTACATATAACGGCAAGAAATATATATGCCAAATAAACGGTTGTGTATGGGCACCTGATGTTTATCCTCAAGGCTGGCAAGAAGTAACCGAAGAAACAAATGAGGAGGCTTAAAGTGGAGAGTACAATAATTGTAGCGCTTATTACAGCAATAGGAACAATAATTAATACTGTAATAAGCAAGAAAACAAATAAAAAAATAAATACCGTTGATGAGTTAAAAAATAAAATTGACTTCATGAGAAATGAAAGTAAAGAGGATATGAAAAAACATATTCTTGACGCTGACAAAACATATTTAATTAATTTTTTATCCGAATTAGAAAATGGAGAAAAAAAGACTGATGTGCAAATAAAACGAGCTTATGAAATATACGAAAGATATACTCAAAATGGTGGCAATAGTTATGTCCATGATAAATGGGATGAAGTAAAAGAAAAGAAATTATTATAGAAAGGAAAATAAGATGAACGAGAACAAAAAAAGAAATATTGTTTTGATAATAGCTACAATTATTGTAGCTATTTTAAGTGGATTAGGATTTTATAATATTAATAAAGACAATACATCAGAGAATATTGCTGGAGAGGTAATAAATGAATTAAAAAATTATATTACTACATATAATATGAGTAATGAAGAAATAGAAGAATTGCCTAGCACAGAAATTCCAGAGCAGACAACAGAAGATGAGAAAAATCTTGAGCAAGAAGTAGAAGATGAGGCATTTGAACTACAGGGAGAGATTGCCTACAATGGAACTACAGAATATCCTTCTATTAGTTTAGGTAATTATACAGGTCTTACTTATTATAGTCAAATAGATAGCCGTTGGAAGAATCATGTTTATACAGCAGTTGGAGACAACTCACAAACAATAGGTACATCTGGATGTGGACCAACAAGTGCTGCAATGATTGTAACTGCTATAAAGGGTACAATTACGCCAGATAAAATGGGAGATTTATTTGTTCAATACGGTTATCGTTCTGCAAATTCGGGTACATACTGGTCAGCATTCAGATGGGTTGCGGATGTATTTGATATAGAGTATCAAGAGACCTCTAGCTTAGATACAGCAATAAACTTATTAAAAAATAACAATTATGTAATAGCCAGTGTAGGAAATGGCTTATTCACATCTGGAGGACATTTTATAGTATTAGTAGGAATAGAAGGGGACAACATAAAAATATATGATCCATATTTGTATGCTGGAAAATTTGATACTTCTACAAGACGTGGCAAAGTAACTGTAGATGGAAACATAGTTTATTGTAGTATAGATAACTTCAGAAATTATGCAAATTATAGAGGATTCTTTGCTTATAAACATTCTGGAAATGTACAAGAAAATACAAGTACAGTTACAACATCTACTTATACTAGATATGTAAAAGTAAATACCAGGTTAAATGTAAGAAATGGTATCTGGGGAACAGTTGTAGATAAGTTATATAATGGCGACAGAGTAACGGTATATGAAACATCAGGCAACTGGAGTAGAATAGGAGACAACAGATGGGTATGCTCGGATTATTTAGTACCATCTACATCTAATAGTAAAAAATATACAAAGGGTTCTTACACAGTTACAGCATCTTTACTTCATGTCAGAACAGGACCAAGTACAGATTATTTAATAAAGAATTATAAGCAATTAACTGCTAATGCAAGAAGCCAAAATAAAGCTAAAGGAAACTATTGTGCAAATGGACTTTTAAAAGGTGTTAATGTAACAGTTAGTCAAGTATCAGGTAACTGGGGTAAAATTCCTAGTGGTTGGATTTGCTTAGATTACTGTAAAAAAAGATAAATATAAAAGAGGTAGGCTATTACAGTCTACCTCTTTTTTTTGGTTTTCGACAAATTTCGACACAAATAATTAACATAATGGTGTATAATTTTATTAGGAGGTATGTATGATATTAATTTTATTAATAATAATACATAAGATAAAAATATATTACTTAATAGAATGCAATGCTGACTATTATAAAATCCTTAAGGAAAGTCAAATACTTGATAAATACATTATAGAAATGTATAGAAAATAATTGTCATAAAAATAAAGCAAGCCAATAATGGCTGTGCTTTATTTTATAATTTTTATAATATCGCCAGGCTTACATTTTAGAACATCACATGCTTTTTCTAGTGTTTCAAAGTAAATACTATTAGTTTCATTATTCATTAATTTGCTTAAAGATTGATAACTGCCTTCCATATTTTTTACAAACCAATACTTACTTTTATTTTTTTCTTTTAAAATTTCATTAATTCTAATATATATCATTTTATTACTCCTTGATATTTTATAATAACTATTGTAAAATAAAGTTATCTATAATATAACTATGTTTGAGAATAGTTATATATAAATAATAGAGGTATTAAAATGAATAAAAACAAAGTTATTAAAATACTAGAAACAATAAAATCTAAATTAGAGTTACAGGAGTATGAAGAAACAAAAGAATATATTGAAGAAACTATTCAAAATGTAAGAGATGCAAAAGCAAATAAAGAAGAAAAATATATTAATAAGCTGATAAAAGAACTAAAATAGAACATAAAAAGTTGTTTTAGTAAGTAACAAGTAAGTCACAAAAAACATTATAAAACCCTAAAAATAAAGACTTGCAGTTGCAGTAGAAGAAGCTATGAAATAATGTTATTAATTAAAGTTTATAGCAATTAATTATATATACGAAACTTCAAAAAAATATTGACATTATTAGGAAATTTTAGTATAATAATTTTAGCATTGAACAATGTATCCCAAAGTAAACACTAAAAAACTAGGAGTGGTAGCTCCTAGTTTTTTCTCTTTTGATTAGTCCTTCTGATTACCAGATACAATTATGTATAAGATAATTAAGACTAACACTTTTACAATATACCCCAATGTATACACCTCCTTTCTACCTTGTATAGAAAGGTTTACATATCATACTATAAATTACCATTAGAAGTCTATAGTTATATATTGAAAAATAAATAAAATTTACATAAACTAAGCAAATTATAAAAATTAATTGAAAATTTATAAAAAAACAGGTATAATATATATGAAATTTTTAAGAGAGGAATAAAAAATATGGAAAAACCAGAACTATTAGCACCAGCAGGATCCTTTGAAAAAGCAAAGGTAGCATTTAAATATGGAGCAGATGCAATATATTGTGGAACCGGTGCATTATCTTTAAGAAGTAGAGCAGAAGTAGATAATGAAGAATTAGCAAATACAATTAAATATGCTCATAATATAGGAAAAAAAGTATATGCTGCAATAAATATATATGCTGAAGATAGTATGTATGAAGAAATAGCAAATCAAGTAAAAATATTAAATAAATTAGCTGTAGACGGAATAATTGCATCAGATGGAGGAGTTATAGATTTAATAAGAACACTTGCTCCAGATATACCTATACACATAAGTACACAAGCAAATACTTTAAGTAGTCATACTGCAAATTTCTGGTACAGAAATGGTGCAAAAAGAGTAATACTTTCAAGAGAAATGAATAAAGAACAAATAAAATATTTAATAGATAACACACCACAAGGGCTAGAAACGGAAATTTTTGTACATGGTGCAATATGCTGGGCATACTCAGGAAGATGCTATCTAAGTGATTTTTTAGCTTGCAGAAATGCAAATTTAGGAGATTGTGCTCAAAGTTGTAGATGGGCATATAATATGTACCTAGAAGAAAAACAAAATCCGGGTAACTTTATGCCTATTGAAACAGATTCAAATGGAACATATATACTTTCATCTAAAGATTTATGCTTAATAAAAGATATTCCAGATATAATTGAAATGGGAGTAAGCAGTTTGAAAATAGAAGGAAGACTTAAATCTGAATATTACTTAGCAAGTGTAGTAAATGTATATAGAGCAGCTATAGATGATTATATGGAAAATCCTAAATCTTATGATTATACAAAATATTTAAAAGAATTAGAAAAAACAAAAACTAGAGGGCTTACAGAATTTTTCTTTGCAGATAAGAATAACAAGGATTTTCAAGAGTATGAAGGAAAACAATATAATCCAAATTATGAATATGCTTGTCAAGTTATTGAATACAATGAAGATAAATCTATTTTAGCTGTAAAAAATAGACTTCAAGTTGGAGACAAAATGGAGATAATTATTCCATATAAAATAGATGTAGAAGAATTTACAATAAATAAAATGTGGAATGATGAAACAGGTGAAGAAATAGAATATGTAAATCCAGGAAAAGATGGTCAGAAGGTATTAATGCACTTGCCTATGAAATGTGAAGAAGGGTGGATTATAAGAAAGAAAAAGGCATAAATTTTAAAATATCTATTTGGCATAATATTAAAAAGACAATAAATATTTTGAAATAAAAAGTTAAAAATAAAAATTAATTTAAACGGTCAGGCACAATAAAAAAGCTTAAGAATATAATAAAAGTATGATGTAAATGAAAATATGTATATATTTTTACGATTTTTAAAGTATATACATACTATTCTATTGGAGGTGTATATATGTTAGAAATTACAATCTCTGGGTTCTTAGCTTTTTTAGGTAGTAGCCTGTTTATTTTAGGATACATATCAAATAATAGTCTTTTTCCAGAAAGTTTATCACAAGAAGAAGAAAAAATATATGTGAAAAAAATGCAAGAAGGAGACATTGAAGCAAAAAACATTTTAATAGAACATAATCTAAGGTTAGTAGCACATGTGTGTAAAAAGTATAATAATACTAATATTGATCAAGATGATTTAATATCAATTGGTTCAATAGGGTTAATAAAAGGAATAAATAGTTATAATCCAGAAAAATCAATAAAACTTTCAACATATATTTCAAAGTGTATAGATAACGAGATACTAATGTATTTAAGATCAAATAAGAAAACAAACTCAGAAGTATATTTAGAAGATCCAATTGGAAAAGATAAAGATGATAATACAGTAAGGTTAGGCGAAGTACTAGAAAATAACGATAAACCTATTGAAGAAGAAGTGGATTTTAAAATGAAAATTAGCAAACTTTATGAGAAAATAAAAAAGGTATTAAAAAATAGAGAAAGAACAATTATAGAATTAAGATTTGGCTTAAATGGAAAAGAGCCAAAGACACAAAAAGAAATAGCAAAAGATATGGGAATATCTCGTTCATATGTATCTCGAATTGAGACAAAAGCAATTGGAAAACTAGCAAAAGAAATAAGAGAGTAAAATATTAGTGAATATAAAGAATAAAAGAAATTAATAAATTTATTAAAAATATTAAAAATATATTAAGATTTGGAAATGTAAACATTTTTAGTTTACATTTTTTATATATTATGGTAATATATATTGCATAAAATAAAAAAAGGAAAAAGTAAATGGAAAGTATAGCAATAAATTTTATATTATTTATAATTTACTCATTTTTAGGATGGCTTGTTGAAGTAATAAATTGTTCAATAGTAGAAAAAAAGTTAGTAAATAGAGGATTTTTAATAAGCCCAATTTGCCCTATATATGGTTGTGGTGCATTATTAATTACAATAGTTTTAAATAATTATAAAGATGACTGGTTTGTAGTATTTTGCATGGCAGTTATTTTATGTGGTTTGCTAGAATATTTTACAAGCTGGCTTATGGAAAAAATATTTCATGCAAGATGGTGGGATTATAGTCAAAATAAATTTAATATAAATGGGAGAATTTGCTTAGAGACTATGGTACCATTTGGAATACTTGGATTAGTTATTATATACATATTAAATCCTTTCTTTTATAACATCTTGCATTTAATACCAACAAATATTGCTGAAATTATAAGCATAATTTTATTAATAATACTTATAATAGATTCAATAGTTTCATTTAATGTAATTTCAAAAGTAACTAGCACAGTAAAAAAAGTAACTCAAGAAAATAAAAAGGATGATACTTATGAAATAACTGCAAAAGCTAGAGAAATATTAAAATCTAATTGGAAAGGAAGAAGAATTTTAGATGCTTTCCCAGATATAGAAACAATAAAAGAAAAGGTAAAAAAGGTTGCATCAGATACAGCTGAGAAAAGTAAAAAAGCCGTAGAAATGAGCAAAAAAATTAAAAAAAAAGGAAAAGAAGTTGCAAGCAAAAAAATAGAAATAAAGAAAAAAGATAAATAAAATAACTTTAATCATAAATGATTATAAGCTGCCATATTAAGCTAAATATAAAAGTTTAAGCTTAAAAGGTAGCTTATTTTTAATTTAATATATAGAATCCAAAGTTTAAGTAGGTTGCAAATAATATCCAAAGAATATATGGAATTTGAAGAAGTCCTGCTAATTTATTCTTTTTATAAAAGTTAATAGTCATCATAATTACTAGAATATCTAAAAGCAATACTTAGAAAAT
>CALXWV010000007.1 GCA_944392515.1 uncultured Clostridia bacterium | reverse complement strand
AAATGTAATATTTATGCAAATAGAGAAGAGATATTGAAGTAAATGATTGGGTTAATACATTGCAACAATGCTGAATATTGTTAAAATAATTGTAAAAATAAAGAAAAAATGTTATAATTTTATAAATATATAAAATGAGAAAGATAAATACTTCTTTTCGCGAAAAAAACAAATTCTATATTAGAAACTAAAAAAGGAGGGATTAAATGAAAGATTTGTTGAAAACATTATTAATTGTATTAGGATTAATTTTCGCATTTATTGTAATAAGAGCAATAATAATAACAGTATTTTAAAGGGGGAAAGAATTTTATGGAAAATGAAAATAATAATGAAAAAAAGGTAAGTAAAAAAGAAAAAAAGATTAGCACATTTTTTTTAGGATTAAAGAAATTTAAAAAGAAAATTTGGATTATATTGAGCTTAGTTATAATTATAATACTGATAATTATAGGAGTAAAAATTACTAATACAAAATCAACAGCAGATTTTACATACTTAAATCAATTACTTGAAAAATCAAGTGAATTAACAACTGCAAAATTAAAAATAACAGGTATAGAAAATTATAAAGATGCTGGTGCAATGATAATAAATAGATCAGATTTTACAATGGTTTATACTGCAACAATAAGAGCAGGCGTTGATCTTAAGGAAGTTAAAATTGAGCCAAATAACCTTACTAAAGAAATAATAATAACAATGCCAAAGGCAAAAGTATTTGATTGTAATGTAAATCAAGATGAAATTCAATATTTTGATGAAAAGTTTGCTTTATTTAATGTGGATTCAAAAGAAGATGCAAATAAAGCTTGTGCTTTAGCGGAACAAGATGGAATAAAAGAAGCTGAAAAAACTGGAATTCTTGAATTCGCGGAAACTGAAGCAGAATATGTAATTAAAGATCTTTTGGCTAATGCAATTCCAAAAGGATATAATCTTATAATAAAAAAATAAAATGAAAGGAAGCTAAAAATGGAGAAAAAAGAAAAGTTTATTTCGCAAGAAGATATTTTTAAAATGTTAAATAATTGTTATCAAAAAACTTTAAATGGAATAAATAAAATAAGTCCACCTATAGAAAAATTTGCAAATGATTATCTAGAAAAAACAGGAGATAAAGAAAAAGCAGTTAAAGATATGATAAAAAATCAAATCATAAAATGTACAACCTCGGGATTTATTACTGGATTTGGAGGAGTTATAACTATGCCAGTAACAATACCAGCAAATGTTGGAAGTGTTTTATATGTTCAAATGAGAATGATTGCTTGTATAGCATATTTAGCTGGATATGATTTGAGAACTGACCAAGTTCAAACTTTTGTATATGCCTGCCTTGCTGGAGTATCACTTAATGAAATATTTAAACAGACAGGAATAAAGCTAGGAGTGAAGCTTGCTACAAAAACAATAGATAAAATTCCAGGAAAAGTATTAACAAAAATTAATCAAAAAATTGGATTTAGATTTATTACTAAATTTGGTCAAACAGGAATGGTTAATTTAGGAAAATTAGTACCTGGTGTTGGTGCGGCTATAAGTGGAGGCTTAGATTTTACTGAAACAAAATTGATTGCTAATAGAGCATATAAAATGTTTTGGGAAGGTAATTTAGATGATGAAAAATTAGAAGAAAGTATATAATTTACTATTTGAAAACGTTAAATGCATTAAATATACATATATAATAATTATAAAAAGAAAAAGGTCTATTAAAGAGAGGACTTTTTTCTTTTTATAATTATTATGTACAAATAGAAAAAAAGTTCAATAAAATTGAAAAATATACTAGTGCATAAAACAATATTGATTAAGACATTACAAAGTACCAAAACTATATATTAATAAAGTTGAAAAAGTAAAATCAATTTTATATAATGTAAAAGTATTAGGATATTTAATAAAAAATAATGAAAAGTATGAAAAGTTAAAAAACATGCTAAAAAGAATGATACAGATAGAGCTTTTTATAAAACTTATTTAGGATATATTCATGAAATTATAAATAATATTGAAAAAATATGGTGAAAAAATAAGTCGAAATGGGTTATTATGGTATTATCATAAGTAATTTGGGAGGTTTTATATGGAAGATATTTCAATCAAAGTAGGAGAAAGACTTTTTAACTTTAGAGTTTCAGCTATTTTTAAAAAAGAAAACAAAATTTTATTGCATCACGGATTAGATAAAGATCATTATACTTTACCTGGAGGTAGAGTTAAAGATGGAGAATCAACTATTACAGCATTACAAAGGGAAATGAAAGAAGAAATTGGATTAGATACTGAGTATGTAAAACCATTTTCATTTATTGAAAATTTCTTTGAAATGGATGGAAAACTTTATCATGAACTATTGGTTACTCATGAATTGAAATTTAAAGATGAATCAATTTATAATAAAAAAATAATTATGCCTATTGAAGAAGAAAAAAAGGGAAAACTTGAATTTATTTGGTATAATGTAGAAGATTTAGATAAAATAGAATTTGTTCCAACAAAGTTAAAAGAGCTTATAAAAAATAATTCAAAAGAATTTAAGCATATTGTTAATTTTGAAAAATAATATTTACATTCAAGAAAAATTTATTGTATAATGTCAAAAGAAAGTATAAAAAATTAAAAATAAAACTAAAGAAAGAGAGGAATACAAATGAAAGATTATTGGGGATATAAAGATAAAATATGTGTTGTAACAGGTATTTCTAGTGGAATGGGAGAAGCTACAGCTAAAGTGCTTATTAGCTTAGGTGCTAAAGTATATGGAATAGATATGAATTCTCCTAAAGTAAAAGGTTTTACATCTTTTATAAAATGCAATTTATCTCATAAAAAAGATATAGATGAAGCATTTAAAATTATTCCAGATCATATAGATTCATTCTTTGGAGTTGCTGGTTTATCTGGAGCAAAAACAGATTATAGAACTACTTTTGATTGTAACTATACAGCTAATATGTATATTACTTTAAAATATTTAGCAAAAAGAATGTCAAAAGGTGGATCAATAGTTTATTGTACTTCAACAGCAGGAGAGGAATGGAAAAGATTTAAAAGAGAGCAAAACAAAGTAGTTCATGCAACTACTTGGAAAGAAGTTCAAGATTTGACAAAGAAATTAGCAAGTTCTGCTCCTTCAACTTTTGCATATATGTATTCTAAGAGATGTCTTTCACAATTTGCTTGTGAACAATCAGTAAATTTTGCTAAAAAAGGTATTAGAATTAATAATGTTATGCCTGGTTCAACAGATACAGGTATGAAGCAAGAATTTCAAGATATGGTGGGAAGTGAGGAAGGACTTATTGCTCAAGCAGGATTAGCTGGTAGATTAGCTACTTCTGATGAAATGGCTTTTCCTATGGTATTTTTGAATTCAAATATGGCATCATTTATTTCAGGAATAGATTTACCAGTAGATTATGTAGATACATGTCTAAAAGAGTTAGGTCTAAAAAAGAATTTAGAAGCGGTTTCTGCTACAAATCCTATTATTTGTGCAATAGCTAAAAGAATGCTTAATAAATCTGCAAATGAGATGAAAGCCCTTAATGCAGCTAAATAATTTAGAAGTTATATAATAAATTGCACTCTTATTAATAATAAGGGTGCTTGTTATTTTATAATATGTTTTTAAAAAATAGTTTTTATATGTAGGAGTTATATAATGAAAGTTTTAACAATTAAACAGCCTTGGGCGACATTAATAATGCAAGGAGATAAAAGATTTGAATTTAGAAGTTGGCAAACTAAATATAGAGGAGAACTATTAATTCATGCAGGAAAAGGTATAGATAAGGAAGCAATGAAAAGACTTTCTAAATATCTTCCGGAAAATTTACCATCAGGTAAGATACTAGGAAAAGTGAAACTAGTTGATTGTATAAAAATGTCTCCAGAATTTAAAGAAATGCTATTAAAAGAAAATAAGGATATATATACTAAAAGCTCCTTTGAAGAAAATTATGGATGGCAAGTTACAGATATAGAAGTATTTAAAGAGCCAATTGAAGCTAAAGGACATTTAAGTCTATGGGATTATGAAATATGATAGACTATAAGTAAAGGAAAAACAAAATGACGACATTAGATGAAATGGTAGCAAATAAATTAATGGACTTAGTAAATTATATGTTATCTAAAATAATAAAACCAGATATTACTGTAGACAAAGTTACTCAATTAAATGAAGAAGAGATAGAAAAAATTAAGCAAAAATATGGAGTAGAAGGAATTGTTTTAGATGTAGATGATACATTAAGAAAAAATATGCAAAGTCTGCCAAAAGCTAATAAGGATTGGATTGAGAGTCTAAGGGGTAAAATTAAGATAATAATTTTAAGTAATGGAAAAGACAAAAATATAGAAAAATATTTTAAGGAAAAAGGTATAGATTATATAGGATTTGCACACAAGCCTTTAAAAAGAAACTTCCTAAAAGCTTGCCAAAAAATGAATTTAGATCCAGATAAAGTGTTAGTAGTAGGAGATAGCTTATTTGATGATATATATGGAGGAAAAAGAAACAATATGAAAACTGCTCTAGTAAAAACAGTAGAAGATGATGGAAGATAAAATGTTTTATGATACTTTAATAAATCAAGCTACAACTGAGAAAGAAAAAGAAATAATAAGAAGTATTAGAAATGATCAAAGAAAGCATAATCAAATATTAAGAATATTATATTATGAATTTACTGGTGGGTTATTACCTCAAGATAATTCCAAAAATGTAGCAAATAATACTATGAAGTATAAAGCAAATCTAGAAAAGGCTTTATTTGGAGAATTAGGAGCTGTTGAAAAATATAGAAGAATAATGGGAGCAATGCCAAATAAAAATAGTTATACTTTGCTTATGTCAATAATGACAGATGAGCTAAGACATGCAAATAAATATAATTTTTTAATTCATAACGCAAAATAATAATAAAATGTCAATATAAGAATTTTGGTTATATTGGCATTTTTTTTATTATAATAAATACTATGAAATATTAAAATTTTGTTATATAATAAATAAAAATTTATAAAGAAAGGAGAATAGCATAAATTAATATGCTAAAAAGTTATTATGAATTTTAATGTTAATTGTAATAATAGTGTTCAATTATTAGGAAATAAAAAAATATATATTGATCCATATGAATTAAAGGAAGAAGTGCATGATGCTGATTATATTTTTTGTACACATTCTCATTATGACCATTTTTCTATTAAAGATATAGAAAAAATATTAAAAGAAAATACAAAAATTATAACAGTTTTATCAGCAAAAGAAGATGCCATTAAATTAGTAGGAAAACAGAATCTCCTTATTGTAGAGCCAAATGAAAATTATGAAATAGATGATATTAAGTTTTCCACAACTTATGCATTTAATGTGGATAAGCATTTTCATCCAAAAGAGAATAAATGGGTAGGTTTTATTATAGAACTAGATAATAAAAAATATTATATTGCAGGTGATACTGATAATATTCCTGAGATAAGAAATGTTAAAGCTGATGTTGCATTTTTACCAGTTGGTGGAACATATACAATGGATTATAAAGAAGCGGCAGATTTAGCAAATGCAATACATGTAAGCATTATTGTTCCAACTCACTATGGAAGTGTTGCTGGTAAAAAAGAAGATGGTGAGAATTTTAAAAAGTTAGTAAAAGGAAAAGAAGTTATACTTTTTCTTTAAAAAAGGAACAATAAATATGAACATAGAAAAAGATTTATTTAATATGCAAGATGAAAAATACAGGCAGTTTCAGATTAAATTATGCCCAGGTGTTAATAATATAATAGGAGTAAGATTGCCAGAGCTTAGAAAGTATGCAAAAAATATAAGTAAGCTCGTAAGTTATGCAGAAATTCCAACAAAATATTATGAAGAAATAATGCTTAAAGGGATGTTAATTGGTTTAGAAAAAGAGATAAATTATGAACAAATTGAAAATTTTATACCACTAATAAATAATTGGGCTGTTTGTGATACTTTTTGCAGTAGTCTAAAAAAGGTAAAAAATGATAAAGATAATATGTGGGACTTTTTACAAAAGTATTTAAAATCTAAACAAGAATATGAGATTAGATTTGCAGTTGTGATGATTCTACAGTATTTTATAGATGAAAAATATATAGACAAAGTTTTAAAAATATTATCTAAAATAAAACATGAAGGATATTATGCACAAATGGCAGTTGCTTGGGCATACTCAGTTTGTTTTATTAAGTTTTATGATAAAACCAAATCATTTTTCAAAGAAAAATTAATTAAAGAGAGTAATAATCAAACTAAAAGTAATTTAAAAAATGATGACTGTATGAATTTAAAAAAAGAAAATAAATTAAATGTAAAAATCAATAGTTTTACATACAACAAATCTATTCAAAAAGCAATTGAATCATATAGACTAACAAAAGAGCAAAAAGATGAATTAAGAAAACTAAAAATAAAAGATTAAAATTAATTTATTTTCAAACGAATTCATGAAAATAAAATTTATATAATTAAAAAATAGTAATAAAAACCTAAATATATCAATAAAAGTATAATTTTCCACAAACCGGAAACAATATGTGTAAAAACATATTCGGGGAGTGGAATTTTTTATGTATAAAATTTTAAATACAAAAGAAATTGTACTAGATAAAAAGTTATTAAAAGAGTATTTAGCAAAATTTGCTGCAGATAGTATTATTAAAGATAAATCAGATATTAACACTTATCCAATTCCTAGGGTATTGGATAATTTTGAGTATATATCATTAATATATACTTTATTAAATCAGCATGTAAAACTTGGCATTCCAATACATCCAGCAGGAGAGTGGCTTTTAGATAATTATTATTTGATAGAAAATACAGTAAAAATTCTGCAAAAAACATTAAGCAAAAGTAAATATGAGAAATTTCCTAGAATTGCAAATGGTGTAAATGCGGGATTTGCAAGAGTATTTGTTTTATCTAATGAAATCGTTATGAATACAGATGGAAGAATAGATGAAGGAGAACTTACTGAATATATAAATAGCTATCAAACTCAAAAAAATCTATATATGGATGAGATATGGAATATAGGAGTGTTTTTACAAATTTCTATTATTGAAAAAATTAGGGGGATTTGTGAAAAGATATTTGTTTCTCAAATGCAAAAGTTTAAAGTTGAAAATATGGTACAAAGAATATTAGAAAACAAAAATGTAAAGAAGATTAAACTTGATTGTGATTTATATCCGTTTATTGAATATATGACATATAGACTTAAAACTTATGGAAAAGAAACTGCTCCTTTTTTAGATATTTTAGAAGAACAAGTACAGAAAAATGGAATGACTTTAAGCGAAGTTACTAATAAAGAGCATTTTGATATTGCCTTAAAACGTGTGTCTATGCAAAACTCCATACTTAGTATTAAAGCTATTTCTAGAATGGATATTTTATCTATTTTTGAAAATACAAGTATTGTTGAAAAAATGCTAAACTCAGATAAAGTGTATAAAATAATGGACTATCATAGTAAAGCAAATTACAGAGGAGCTATTGAAGAAATTGCAAAGAAAACAAAGCTTTCTGAAGTGTATATTACTCAAAAGTGTCTAGAGTTATGTAATACTAAGAAGAATAATACAAAAAATAGTAAAAGCCAAAAAAATACCCATGTGGGTTATTACCTTATAGGTGATGGAAAAGATGAATTTCTAAGTAATTTATTAAATAAAAAAGTAAAGTTTATTTCTAATAAAACTAAGTCTAAAATATATGTATTTAGCATCTATATTTTAACAATTGCATTAACTATACTTCTATGCACAAAATCTTGGATATTAGGGCTTTTATGTTTTATACCTATTCAAAATGTTGTAACAAAATTTTTACAATATATACTAAGTAAAATAGTAAAACCTAAAGTTCTTCCTAAATTAGATTTTCAAGAAAAAGGTATTCCAAAAGAATATGCTACTATGTGTGTAATACCAGCACTTTTAAAAGATGAAGAGGATGTAACTAATTTTTTTCATAAACTTGAGGTTTACTATTTAGCTAATAAAAGTGATAATTTGTATTTTACACTTTTAGGAGATTGCACTAGTGAAAAAAGTGAAAAAAATAAAAAGGATGATAAAATTGCTGAAGTTGGTAAAAGGTGCACTGAAGAATTAAACAATAAATACGGGAATGTTTTTAATTTTATATATAGAAAAAGAGAATGGTCTACAAGTGAAAGATGTTTCATGGGCTGGGAAAGAAAAAGAGGTATTTTAACTCAGCTAAATGAGTATTTAGTAACTGGCAAAAATCCATTTTGGGTAAATACTTGCAATAATTTACCTAAAATAAAATATGTAATAACAATAGATAGTGATACAAATTTATCGATGAATCAAGCAGAAAAGTTAGTTGGAACAATTGCACATGTTTTAAATAAACCTAAAGTAAATAAGATTACTAATACTGTAGTTTCAGGTCATGGTCTAATTCAACCTAGGGTTAGTGTAGATATAAAAGATGAAAGAAGAACAATATTCTCAATACTTTTTGCAGGAGCAGGTGGAACTGACCTTTATACAAATGCAATTTCAGATGTTTATCAAGATAATTTTGATGAAGGCATTTATACGGGAAAAGGGATATATGATGTAGAAGTTTTTTATGATGTTTTAAAAGATACAATACCTGAAAATAGTGTACTTAGTCATGATTTATTAGAAGGAAGTTATTTAAGATGTGGCTTAGCATCAGATATACTTTTAATGGATGGCTATCCATCAAATTATATCTCATATAGAAAAAGAAAGCATAGATGGATAAGAGGAGATGTGCAAATACTACCATGGCTTAATTCTACATTAAATAATTTATCAAAATATAAAATCTTGGATAATTTAGCAAGAGATTTAGAAGATTTTTTTGAGTTATTATTAATAGTAATTTGCTTTGCTTTTGCAATTTTTACTAAAGCTAATTTTAATTTGTTTTTTTTACTTGCAATTATATTTTTAGCATTTCCTAGTATATTAGAACTATTAGATATTTTTATGAATTATAAAACAGAAGAGCAAAGGCTAATTTCTAAAGAATTTACTAAAGTGCAAGGTGCAATTTACAGATTCTTAGTTAAACTTTCAATTCTGCCAGACATGGCTTATCTAGAAATAAATGCATTTATAAAAAGTATATATAGAATGAAAATATCACATAATTTTATGCTGGAATGGACTACTTCAAATGATGCTGAAAAAAGTAGTAAAAAAACAGTAAGTGGATATTATTTATCAATGCTTCCTAATGTTTTTGCTGGGATAGTTTTATTAGCAATTTCTTTTGGAGTTATTTTATATAATATTAATTTACTTTGCATATTGTCTTTTATTTTAGGATTAATTTGGCTTCTAGCACCACTTATAATGTATAAATTAGGTGTGAAAAATGAAAAGATACTTTCAGACAGCCTAGAAGATGGAGATAAAGAATTTTTATTAGATATAGCCAAAAGAACCTGGCAATATTTTAAAGATAATATGGTAAATAATCTTCCATCAGATAATTATCAAGCAGATAGAAAGGCAAAAAAATCAGCAATAACATCTCCAACAAATATAGGATTATCGTTAATGGCAATGATGTCAGCTTATGACCTAAAGTTTGAAAATTTAAAAGATACTATAGATATGATTGAAAAGACTATAACAACAATTGAAGATTTAGAAAAGTGGAATGGACATTTATATAATTGGTATAATATCTATACACTTGATGCGGTTAAACCATTATTTATTTCATCAGTAGACAGTGGAAATCTAATCGGATATTTATATACAGTTAAGCAATTTTTGATAGAAGTAAAAGCAAATAAAACAAAAGAAAACAATAAAGAAAATAATAAAGATAAGATTGATGAACAATTAAATAATCAAATTATTAGCTTAGTAAAAAGAATAGATATATTAATTAATCAAACAGATTTTAGCAAATTATATGATTATAAAATTGGATTATTTTCAGTTGGATATAATATAGAAGCAAATACTTTAGTTAATTCATATTATGATTTGTTAGCATCAGAAGCTAGACAGACAAGTATTATTGCTATAGCTAAAAGAGATGTACCTAGCAAACATTGGAATAATTGCTCAAGACTATTGACTAAAATGGGATTATATAAAGGTTTAATATCTTGGGGCGGAACAGCTTTTGAATATTTAATGCCTTGCATTAATATTCCTTCTTATGAAACATCTTTATTAGATGAATCTTGTAGATTTTCAATACTAAGTCAAAGAAAATATGCTAAAAAGTTAGGTATACCTTGGGGAATATCTGAGTCAGCATATAATACAAAAGATTTTAAAGGCAATTATCAATATAAAACATTTGGTGTTCCTTGGCTAGGTTTAAAGAGAGATTTAGATGATGAAATAGTAATCAGCCCTTATTCTACTGCAATGGCACTTACATTTTATCCAAAAGAAGCGGTGGAGAATCTAAAATTAATAGATAAAAATTCTGGAACAGGGAAATATGGATTTTATGAGTCCATAGATTATAAACCTAAAAAGGCTGTTAATAAAACATTTATGGCACATCATCAAGGCTTAATTCTTTCTTCAATAAATAATTTAATGAATAACAATATATTTCAAAAAAGATTTATTAGAAATGCACAAATTGAAGGAACAGAAATTTTGTTAGAAGAAAAAATGCCTAAAGATATGATTACTACAAAAGAAAGAAAGGAAAAGGTTGAAAAAATTAAATATAAAGATTATGAGGAATACACTGAAAGAACATCAGGAATTAATGTTTTAGCAAATGAAAAATACTCTATTGTGATGAAAGATGATGGAAGTAGTTATACTAAATTTGGTAATGATATTATAAGTAATAATATTCATGTGTATATTAAAGACATTAACTCTAAAAAAATATATGATACTGTATCAGATAAAAATAAAATATTATTTACTACATCAGACGATAAAGTAGTTATACAAGATGGGAATTTAATGATAACTATGAAAGTTACTATTGTTCCTAATTTGCCAATAGAAATTAGAAAAATAAGTATAAAAAATACTGGAATAACACCGGTAACTCTTGAAGTAACAAGTTATATGGATATATTACTTTCAGATTTCGCAGCATTTTATTCACATCCAACTTTTAATAAAATGTTTATAGACTATGAAAAAATAGATGATGGTATTTTAATAACAAGAAGGCTAAGAGAAGAAAATAGGCAAAAAAGCTTTCTTGCCACAAATTTAGTATATGAAGAAGGAGATTTAGAATTTGAAATAGATAAAGAAAAATTTGTTGGAAGAGGAAATTTTGATGTTGAGAATAAAGCTTTAAGAAATAATTATGAAGATAAAATAAATAAAAAGTTTGAAAATATTAATATGGATATACCAGATGCTGTAGTAAACTCGGCTCAATTATCTAAAAGAATAGTTCAAACTATACAACCAATTATAGCAATGAGAAGATTAGTTAATGTAAAACCTGATGAGGTAAAAAATGTATTTCTTATAAATTCTGCAGGAGATAGCAAAGAGGAAGCTACTGAGAACTTAAAAGAATATATAAAATCTGAAAGACTTAATACAATTTTTGATATTTCTAAGAGTCACAGTTTTGCAGAAGCAAGATATTTAGATATAAAAGGAAAAGATATAGATTTGTATCAAAAGATGCTAGAAAAATTACTATTCCCAGATCATAAAGAAAATAAAATAGAATTAGATTTATCTACTGAAAAATTATGGAAGTATGGAATTTCTGGAGATAATCCAATATTATTAGTAAAACTAAGGGATAAAAATGATACCTATTTAATGAAAGAAATTGCAAAAGCAAAAGAATATTTTAATATGAAAAATATATTAGTAGATATTATTATTTTATCTAAAAATGAAATACAAAGTAATTTTAAAACTCTTATAAATATTCCTTTAGAAGATAAAAGAGTAATAGAAGCTAGAGCAAATTTAATACTTGATTCAAAACTAGGATCAATTAATATCCAAATGAAAGAATTAGGAAAGAAAAAGAAAGAAGATAAAATAATCTTAAATAAAGGTAAATCTTCAAAAAATATTGAGATAGATACAAGTAAGCTTTTATACTACAATGGTTATGGTGGATTTTCTGAAGATGGAAATGAATATCACATAATAGTAAATAAGCATAATAAGACTCCTGCTGTATGGTGCAATATAATGGCAAATGATAAATTTGGTACACTTACAACAGAAGCTTTAGGTGGATACACTTGGTATTATAACTGTAAAACAAATAGATTAACAGAATTTTCAAATGATGCACTTTTAGATAAGCCATCAGAATTAATTATTCTTAAAGAAAATGATGAGTACTTTTCAATTAGTCCTAATATTTTAGCAGATGAAGGTAATTACCATATAACTTATGGTTTTGGATATTCTTGCTTTAATCATATTTATAAAGATATAGAAGAAGAATTAACAATATTTGTTCCAGTAAATGATAGCCTAAAAATAAGTAAATTAAGTCTAAAAAATACAAGTTTAAAAAAGAAAAAAATAATTATTTATTATAGTGTTGATTTATTACTTGGTGAAAGAAAAGATAGATTTGTAAACTTTAAATTTAAAGAAAATTATAATTTATTATTAATAAAAAATAATATTAATCCAAATTATTATGCATATATAACAAGTAATGAACCAATAAATTATACAAATAATTTAATACAAATAAATGTAGAGATTGATTCATTAGAGACTAAAGATATAACTTTAATATTAGGTGCAGAAAAAACTGAAACAGAGTGTATGGAAATAGGAACAAAGTATTTAGGAAAAGAAAATGAAGCTTTAGAAGAAGTAAAAAAATATTGGATGGATAAAGTAAAAATTGCAAAAGCAAAAACACCGCTCACTTCTTTTGATATTCTTCAAAATGGATGGGCTTTATATCAAACAATAGCATCAAGAAAATTTGCTAAAACAGGATTTTATCAATCAGGAGGTGCAATAGGATATAGAGACCAATTGCAAGATGCTATGGCTCTTAAATATCTAGATAGCAATATATTAAAAAATCAGATATTACTTCATGCTAAACATCAATTTAAAGAAGGAGATGTCCTTCATTGGTGGCATAATGAAAATAATCTTGGAATAAGAGCTAGATACAGTGACACAATGCTATGGCTTGCATATGCAGTAATTACTTATATTGATTTTACTGGAGATTATTCAATTTTAAATGAAGAAGTAGAATATGTAAAAGGAAGAAAGCTTAAAGAAAACGAACATGATTATATGGATAAGTTTACTTTTACTGAAGAAAAAGAAAGCATATACCATCACTGCATGAGAGGTATAAATAAATCTTTAAACTATGACTTCTTTCCAAAGATAAATGGCGGTGATTGGAATGATGGCATGAATAAAGTTGGCATAAAAGGAATAGGTGAAAGTGTATGGCTTGGATTTTTCTTGTATTCAATCTTAATTAAATTTGCTGAGTATTCTAAATATATAACAAGATTTGCAAATAAAGAAACTGCAATAGCAATGCAAGAAGAAAAAAGAATGGTTGATGTAAAAAATATTGACACAGATGAAAATTCAGATGAATATGAAAGATTAATTAAAATAGCAGAAAAACTTAAGAAAAATTTAAATACTGAAGGCTGGGATGGTAGATGGTTTAAAAGAGCAACTACAGATGATGGTAAAGTTTTAGGTAGTGCAGTAAATAAAGAATGCAAAATAGATGGTATTTCTCAAAGTTGGTCAATAATATCTAATGCAGGAGATAATGATAAAAAATATATAGCAATGGATAGTATGGAAAACTATTTAGTAGATAGAGAAAATAATTTGGTAAAATTATTAGCACCACCATTTCAAAATGAAGAATTTAAACCTGGATATATAGCTTCATATGCTAAAGGCATGAGAGAAAATGGAGGACAATATACACATGCAGCAATATGGGGAGCAATTGCAGAAAGTATATTAAATAGACCAAAAAAAGCTATAGAAATATATAAGATGATAAATCCTATAGAACATGCTAAAACAGAAGAACAGGCTATTAAATATAAGGTAGAACCTTATGCAATAGAAGCGGATATATATAGTGAAAATGAATTTGCCGGAAGAGGAGGCTGGACCTGGTATACAGGTTCAAGCGGTTGGCTTTTTACACTACAAACTGAATATATTTTAGGATTAAAAATTCATCATGAAATTTTAAAAATAAAACCATGTGTTCCAGATGATTGGTCAAATTTTGAAGTTACTTTTAAATGGAAAAAAGCAATATATAATATAAAGTATGAAAGAAAACAAATAGCAAATGAAAAAAATAAAAAGGAAAATGGAGAGTCTAAAGAGATTTCAAATATAACAGGAGATAATCTTCAAATGTACTTAGATGGTAAAAAAGTAGATGAGATAAAATTAGCAAATGAAGGAAACTTTGAAGTAAAAGTTGAGTTTTAAAAATTAGCAAAAATATACTCTATTCTAAGTTATTAGATAGAGTATATTTTTGGACTTTTCCAAAAAAATTTTACTTTTAGATTGATAAATTGCTCTTATTGTGATATAAATATATCTATAATAAAAGGAAAGGTGGGACTTTTGTGCAAAATACCATGTCAAACACAAATATATATGATGATTCAAAAAAGAAAATATTAATAGTAGATGATGAACCTTCAATAAGAGATTTATTAGTATTTAACCTAGAAAAAGAAGGATATAATACAGTTACAGCAGGTGATGGAGAAGAAGCAGTATCACTTGCACTTTCACAAAATCCTGATTTAATTTTATTGGATGTAATGCTACCAAAAGCAGATGGCCTTACTGTGTGCAAAAGAGTAAGACAAGTATTAGGTAAAACTCCTATAATCATGTTATCAGCAAAAGGGGAAGAAATAGATAAAATATTAGGACTAGAAATTGGTGCAGATGATTATATGACTAAGCCTTTTAGTGTTAGAGAACTAATTGCTAGGGTAAAAGCTAATTTGCGTAAAGTAGATCAAACTGACCAAGATTTAACTAGTTCATCAAATAAAGGTAATAAAATAGTTGTTGGAACTTTAAAATTAGACTTAGATAAATTTGAAGTTGAGGCAAGAGGACAAAAAGTTAATGATTTAACTAGAAGAGAATTTGAGGTTCTAAGGTACTTAGCACAAAAACCTGGACAAGTTGTTACAAGAGAAGACCTACTTGAAAAAGTATGGGGTTATGAATATTATGGAGATATTAGAACAGTTGATGTAACAATTAGAAGAATAAGAGAGAAAATAGAAAAAAATACAGCAAATCCTAAAATCTTAATTACAAAAAGAGGAGTAGGATATTATATAGAATCTAAATAGTTGGAGGCATAATTCGTGAAAAATTTTCAAATGAAAATAATACTCATGCTATATATTGTTTCAATAGCAATAATATGCTTTTTTACAATATACTTTTCACGTGTATTAATAAATGCAGGAATTGATTCTTTATATATTTCGCAAATAAAGGCAGTATCAATTACATCTTTAATACTATTTTCTATTTTTACAATAGTAATAGCTTTTATAGAAGTAAAAAAATATATTGAACCAATGTCAAAGATGCTAAAAGGTGCTAAAAAAGCAATCTTTAGTGCAGACATTAATAATATTGATACAGTAGCTTCTAGTGATGAACTTACAGAGTCATTTAATGAAATTGTTGATGAATTAAAGCAAAATTTAAAAGATGTAAATAGTGAAAAAAAACAAAAAGAGACAATATTAAAGCATATGACTGACGGGGTAATAACTTTTAACATGGATGGAAAAGTTACTTATATAAATCCAGCAGCTAAAAGGTTACTGGGCTTAAAAAATAATGATAATTCTTTTAAATCTATATTTGGCAAATTTGAAGATATTAATATGGAAAAAATAATATACTTAGACAGTTGGACTTCATCAGAAAAGAAGATTGAAAATGAACAAGGCACTATGAGCTTGTTTTTTATACCATATAGAGATGATTTAGATATGCCCGCAGGAGTAATGGTAGTTATACAAGATATTACAGAACATGTAAAACTAGATAATATGAGAAAAGAATTTGTAGCAGATGTATCACATGAATTAAAAACACCAATTGCATCCATTATGGGTTATTCTGAAACACTTCTTGATGGTGATTGTGATAAAGAAACAGAAAAACATTTCTTACATGTAATAGATGATAATGCAGACAGAATGGAAAAATTAGTTCAAGATTTACTTACATTATCTAAGTATGATAGTAATAGAGTTACAAGTAAGCCAACTGAATTTGATTTAGGTGAGCTTGCTAAACTATGCAAAGAAAAATTTGAAATAGAAATAAAAAAGAAAAATCAAGAAGTTAGCTGTTTTGTAACAGCTGATGTACCAAGTGTTTATGCAGATAAAGATGGCATAGAAAGAGTAATATTAAATATTTTAAGCAATAGTATTAAATATACACCAGATGGTGGAAAAATAGATATTTATGTAGGTTATGTACATAATGATGCATATGTGAAAATAAAAGATACTGGTATAGGAATACCTAAAAATGATTTGGAAAGAATATATGAGAGATTTTATAGAGTAGATAAAGCACGCTCAAGACAACTTGGAGGGACAGGTCTTGGTCTTTCAATAGCTAAAGAAATAATAGAAAAGAATAATGGAAGCATTAATATAAAGAGCAAAGTTGATGATGGGACTGAAGTAGTAATACAAATACCTGTAAAGAAAAAAGAAAGTAAATAAATATAAAAGAGATTTATTAAACATGAGTTTATATATTATAAACATATTTTTGGAGGCAAGAATTATAAATGAATGATAAAATAAAAAATATATTAGAATGGATTTATTGCATTATAATTGCAGTGGTTATAGCAATACTAATAAAATATTTTATAGGTACTCCAACTATTGTAAAACAAACTTCAATGTGGCCAACACTTGAACAAAATGATAGACTTATTTTAAATAGATTACCAAGAACTTTTGGAAAAATGCCTGAAAGAGGAGACATAATTACATTTGAAGCACCAAGCAATAATGCTACAGGACTTTTAGCTTCAGATATAGAAAATCCAGTTGCAAAATATGATAATGAACCAAATACTTGGTGGGGAAAATTTATATATGATGTATTAGAAATAGGAAAGGAAAGCTATATAAAAAGAGTTATAGCTCTTCCAGGGGAACATGTAGAAATAAAAGATGGAAAAGTATATATAAATGGAGAAGAATTAGATGAGCCATATTTAAAAGATGATGTAATAACTGAACCTACAGGAGTACTTAATGATTTTTTTGTTCCTGAAAATACAGTATTTGCAATGGGAGATAATAGAGAAGGCTCAAAAGATTGTAGAGCATTTGGCTGTATACCACTTGAAAAAATAGAAAGTAAAGTAGTAATAAGATTTTGGCCTTTAAATAAATTTGGAAAAGTGGAATAACATTTAATCTTAAACAAGAGGTAAGAAATGCAATTATTCAAAAATATAGTTGGAAATAATAAAATAAAAGAATCACTTGAAAATGCAATTAATTCGGGTAATGTATCACACAGCTATTTATTTGTTGGAAAAGCAGGAATTGGAAAAAAACTCTTTGCAAAAGATTTAGCAAAAAAAGTTATGTGTTTAGGAGATGACAACTGTGAATCTTGCATAAAATTTGATGCTAATAGTAATCCAGACTTTAGTATAATTGTACCTGATGGAAAAAGCATAAAAATAGATCAAATACGTAATATGCAAGCGAGAATTGTTGAAAAGCCAATTATTTCAAATAAAAAAGTATATATAATAGATGATGCTGATTTAATGTCTGAAGAAAGTCAAAATTGTTTACTTAAAACATTAGAAGAGCCTCCAGAATATGCAATGATTATACTTATTGCATCTAATGAAACCAAAATGCTACAAACAATTAAATCAAGATGTGTTATAATAAGATTTGAAGATTTAACAAATGAAGAGATATCTCAAATACTTAATACAAATGACCAAGATATAATAAAACTATGTGAAGGAAGTGTAGCTAAAGCTGAAACAATAAGTCAAAAGAAAGAAATTTTTGATAATCTTAAAATTATAGCTAATTTATTAGGAAAAAATAGTTTAATAGATGTTTTAAATAATTCAGATTTGTTATATTCATCAAAAGATGATATAATGACTTTGTTAGATTTCTTGAACATAATATTTTTTGAAAAAGCTAAAGAAAATTTAAGATATTCAAAAGTAATTACAATAATAGAAGAAACTAAGAAAAAGATACTTTCAAATAACAATTATGATATGTGCATAGATTATATGTTAATGCATATATGGGAGGATATAAATGATAAAAGTAGTAGGAGTTAGGTTTAGAAAACCAGGAAAAATATACTTTTTTGATCCAGGCAACTTAGATGTAAGGAATGGTGATGAAGTAATAGTTGAAACAACTTTAGGACAAGAATATGGAACTGTTACTGTAAATTCTAGAAAATTGCCTGAAGATAAAGTAAAAAAAGAATTAAAAAAGATAATAAGAATAGCAAACAAAGAGGATAAGAAACATCAACAAGAAAATTTAAAAAATGAAAAAAAAGCTTTTGATGTTTGCCAAAAGAAAATTAAAGAGCATAAATTAAAAATGAATTTAGTTGAAGCAAGGTACCTTTTTGATAATTCAAAATTATTATTTTACTTTACAGCTGATGGAAGGATTGACTTTAGAGAATTAGTTAAAGACTTAGCAAGTGTATTTAGAACAAGAATAGAACTTAGACAAATAGGAGTAAGAGATGAAATAAAAAGAATGGGAGGAAATGGCCCATGTGGTAGAGAACTTTGTTGTTGTTCATTTTTAAAGAAGATGGATGTTGTAACAATAAAAATGGCAAAAGAACAAAACTTGTCTCTTAATGCTTCGAAAATAACTGGATCTTGTGGAAGACTTTTATGTTGCTTAAAATATGAACAAAATGTATATGAGGATAAGATGAAAAAACTTCCTAAATTAGGAGCAATAGTTAGTACAGAAGACGGTGAAGGAACAGTCGAAGGAATAGAAGTATTAAATGAAATCTTAAAAGTTAAGCTAAAAGATGATGAAGATAATTTCTACTATAAAAAATATAATGCATCTGATGTAAAGGTAATAAAAGATGGCAAAAAAGAAGTAGAACAAGATGTTAGCGAAGAAGACTTAAAAGAATTAGAACAAATGGAAAAAATGGATAAAATGGAAATAAGTTCATCAAATGATGATGACATGTAAAAAATTATAAAAATATATAGCATTTAAAAAACATATATATTATAATAGGGTAAAATTTGAAAGGTGGTGAAATATATGGCATATAAAATTTCAGATGCTTGCGTACAATGTGGTGCTTGTGCAGCTTCTTGCCCAGTAAACTGCATTTCACAAGGTGAAGGCAAATATGTAATTGATAAAAGTCAATGTATAGAATGTGGAACTTGTGCTTCAGTTTGCCCAGTTGGAGCTCCACAAATAGATGAATAATAATTATTAAAATAGTTAATTTGAAAAAGTAAAAAGAAATTGATAAAAATCGTATTAAATATTAAAAATTTCCTTGACAAATTTTAAAATGCATGCTAAAATGAGTGCATGTAAATTCTAAGTGTGTAGAATTTACTCAAGGTTTCAAGCTTTTTCATTGGGAGGTCCTTCGGGATCTTCTTTTTTTTCTGTATTTTATAAGATTTTTAAATAAAAAGATTATTTTTTATTAAATTGTAATAATATATAAAATTAAAAAAACTAATTCTTTGGTCAGTTTAATTGACATTAGAATATTTTAAATATATACTAGGTGTATGCAAAAGATAAAGTAATAAATTAAGTAAATAAAGGAGGCAATTAATGAAGGATTTAATTGAAATTAGATGGCACGGTAGAGGTGGCCAAGGAGCAAAAACAGCTTCATTACTATTAGCAGATGCAGCCTTCAATACTGGTAAATATATTCAAGGTTTTCCTGAATATGGACCAGAAAGAATGGGAGCACCAATGACTGCATATAACAGAATTAGTACAAACCCTATAAGAGTACATAGCAATGTTTATGAACCAGATTATGTTGTAGTTGTTGATGATACATTACTTTCAGCTGTAGATGTTACATCAGGATTAAAAGAAAATGGAGCAATATTAATTAATACAACAAAAACAATTGATGAAATAAAACCTTTATTAAAAGGATATAAAGGAAATGTTTATACAATTGATGCAAGAAAAATTTCAGAAGAGGCACTTGGAAAATATTTTCCTAATACACCAATGCTTGCTGCAATAGTTAAAGTTACAGGAATTATGTCAGATGAAGATTTTATAAAAGATATGGAAGGATCATTTAAACATAAATTTGCTAAAAAACCTGAAGTTATACCAGGAAATATGCAAGCTGTAGAAGTAGCTTTGAAAGAAGTAAAAAAGATTCAATAATTATTTTTGTTTTATAAATTATTTTAAACTTATATAGTGTATTTAAAAAATTAAAGAACTAGGAATGCAAACAAATAAAAAAAGTGGGAATAATATCACTTAGAAAGGATAAGTTATGGAAATAAATAAAAATACACCTTGGCAAGATATGACTGAAGGTGGAGTAATTTATGATGCTGGAAATTCTAAAACTTTTAAAACAGGTGATTGGAGAAGTAGAAAACCAGTATTCGATTTAGAAAAGTGTAAACAATGTGGAATGTGTTTCCCTGTTTGCCCTGAAAATGCAATACCAGTAAACAAAGAGCAAAAAAGAGAAGATTTTAATTATGATTTTTGCAAAGGATGTGGTGTATGCTCAAAAGTATGCCCATTTGGAGCAATAACTATGAAAGAGGAGGGAAAATAATATGAGTATTAGAGAAAGATTAAGCGGAAATGAAGCAACAGCATTTGCAATGAAGCAAATTAATCCAGATGTTGTAGCAGCATTCCCTATAACTCCTTCTACAGAAATACCTCAGTATTTTTCTACATATGTAGATAACGGAGAAGTAGATACAGAATTTGTTGCTGTTGAAAGTGAACATAGTGCTATGAGTGCTTGTATTGGTGCTGAAGCTGCAGGTGCAAGAGCAATGACTGCAACATCTGCAAATGGTTTAGAGTATATGTGGGAAATGGTACAAATTGCATCAAGCATGAGATTACCTATAGTTATGGCTTTAGTTAATAGAGCAATTTCAGGACCACTTAATATTCACAGTGATCATTCAGATGCTATGGCAGTAAGAGATAGTGGATGGATAATGTTATTTTCTGAAACAAACCAAGAAGCTTATGATAATATGATTATGGCTCATAGAATAGCAGAAAATAAAGATGTTTTATTACCAATTATGGTATGCCAAGATGGATTTATAACATCACATTCTATTGAAAATATAGAATTAATAGAAACAGAAGATGTAAGAAAATTCGTAGGAACATATAAACCAGAACATTATCTATTAGATAGAAAAAATCCAATATCTATGGGACCTATGGATTTACAACCATACCTATTTGAACATAAAAGACAACAATGGGAAGCTATGAAAAATGCAAAACAAGTTATATTAGATGTTGCTAAAGATTTTGAAAAATTAACAGGCAGAAAATATGACTTATTTGAAGAATATAAAATGGAAGATGCTGAATATGTTATAGTTTGTATGAACTCAACAGCAGGAACTGTTAAAAATGTTATAGATAGATTAAGAGCAAATGGAGTAAAAGCAGGGTTACTTAAAATAAGAGTATTTAGACCATTTCCTGTAAATGAGATTGCAGCATCTCTATCTAAAGCAAAAGCAATAGCTGTTTTAGATAAAACACCTATTTTAAACTTAACAGGTGGACCATTATATGAAGATGTTACATCAGCTATGTTTGTACAAAATGTTAATGTACCAACAATAAACTACTCATATGGTATTGGTGGTAGAGATGTAACTGAAAAACAAATAGAAATAGTATATAATGATTTACAAAATCTAAAAGATATGAGTAATCCATTTAGATTTTTAGGACTAAAAAGTAAATAAATATTAAAAAAATAAATAATTAAATTTAATTTATAAAGAGATTTTAGCATATAAATATGCTTTAGAAATAATATAGAAAGGAAATAGGAAACTATGTATAATGTAAAAGAAATAGTAGCAAATAGACCATCTAGGTTTTCAGAAGGACATAGAATGTGTGCTGGATGTGGTGCCCCTCCAGTAGCAAGAATGATTCTAAGAGCTGTAAAACCTGAAGATCATGTTGTTGTATCTAATGCAACAGGTTGTATGGAAGTTTCAACTTGTATTTACCCATATACATCTTGGACAGATTCATATATTCACACAGCATTTGAATGTGCAGCTTCAACTGAATCAGGTGTTGAGGCAGCTTATAAATCACTTAAAAAACAAGGAAAATTACCAGAGGATGAAAATACAAAATTCATATGCTTTGGTGGAGATGGTGGAACATATGATATAGGTATACAAGCTCTTTCTGGAGCAATGGAAAGAGGTCATGATATGACTTATGTATGCTATGATAATGGAGCATATATGAATACCGGTATCCAACGTTCATCTGCAACACCACAATTTGCAGATACAACTACATCACCAGCAGGTAGTGTAATTCCTGGAAAAATGCAAGTAAGAAAAGATTTAACAGAAATAATGGTATCACATCATTTACCTTATGTTGCTCAAACAGCTGCATATATGAATTTTAAAGATTTATATGAAAAAGCTGAAAAAGCAATATATACAAAAGGAGCAAAATTCTTAAATGTATTATCTCCATGCCCAAGAGGTTGGGGATACCCAACAGAAGATTTGATGAAACTTAATAAATTAGCAGTAGAAACATGCTACTGGCCAATGTATGAAGTTGAAAATGGTGTATATCATATAACATATAAACCAGCTAAAAAGTTACCAGTTGAGGAATTCTTAAAACCTCAAAAGAGATTTAAACATATGTTTAAACCAGGTAATGAATGGATGATAGAAAAATTCCAAGAAGAAGTAGATAAGAGATGGAATGAACTTCTTGCAAAAGAAGAAATGACAAATAAATAATAAAAGTATTGACAATAATAGGTAAAATATGTATAATTATTTTAGCAAACCTAATTAATCATGCATTGAGACCAAAAAAAGCTAGGAGTGGCCACTCCTAGCTTTTTCTCTTTAGTTTTCCTCATTTTTATGTATAATAAGATATACAATAATGAGGGCAACTAGCCTGATTATATCATACATTACAGACCTCCTTCCATCTCCGGAGATAGACAAATTTTACCATATATTAGTAATAAAGTCTATAGGTTTACACAAAATATTTGCATAATTATTTTAAAAATCTACTTGTGAAATTTTGAATTTTATAGTATAATATATTACTAGTTTGAAGAGATTAATGGGGAGTAATTAAATTGCTTTAATTCCCATGTGTGCCTTAAAAGGCAAAGCAGGAAAGGAATATAAGTAGATGGTCGTAAATGAGGATATTTTAAATGAATTAAAACAATCTGCTGGAGATAAAAGAAAAGAAAAAGCAAAAGATATAAAAGACAATAATAATGTAAAAATAACAAAAATTAATTACGAAAGTTCAAATAATTTTTCCATTCATGCAGAAGTTAAAGGCACAAATGACACATATTTTACATATATAGAAGTAAAAAATGGAGAAATAGAAAATCTAAATTGTACTTGCCCGGATTATGAGTCTACTTATGGAACTTGCAAACATATTTTAGCAACAGCTTTAGAATTTAATAGTAACCCATCTTATGTACAAATGAATAAAGAAAATATAGTAAAAAAATCAAATAAATCACAAAATAGTGAAAAATATAGAATTTATAGGCAAATGATAAGTTCATTTTATAATGATGAACAACTGGAAAAAAGCACTAATCTTGCTTATTCTGAAAAAGTTAAGCTAGAGCCAAGGTTAATTTATAAAGATAATTTAAAAACTTTTAGATTAGAAGTTAGAATTGGTAATAAGCAAATGTATAAAATAAAGGATTTAACTGAATTTTATACAAGAATGCAAAATAAAGAAACCTTTAAATATGGTGCAAAGTTAGAACTTATGCATATTAGAGAAAATTTTGAAAAAGAAAGTTTGCCACTTTTGGACTTTATTTTAAAATATGCTGAAATAATAAAATACTCAAATGAAGTAGAAGAAAGATTTTATATGCCAGTATTAGATAAAGCATATATTGTTTTATCTAATTCAGGAATAGACGAATTTTTTGATATTCTAAAAGATAAATCAATAGAAATATATGGAGATTATTCCACAGAAAATGTACAATTTGTGGATAATGAGCCAGACATTAAATTTAATTTAAAAAATAAAAGCGATACAGATTATAGTTTAGTTACAAATGTTGATGTATTTAATTATATTATAGTAGAAGGCAAAGAATATACATATTTTTGGCAAGAAGATAAAATGTATAGATGCTCTAAAGAATTTGAAAAAACAGTTATAAAATTATTAAATACGTTTAAAGTTAATTTTACAAAAGAAATAATACTTAGAAAAGATGAATTTGCTGACTTTTACTCACTAATAATGCCACTTATGAAGGATAGAATAGATATAAACAATGTAGATAGTGAAGAGTTATCTAATTATTTACCAAGAAAATTAAAAGTAAAAGTATTTTTAGATTATAATAAAAAGAATTACATTACTGCAGATTTAAAATTTGCATATGACGATTTTGAATTTAGTCCATTTGAACAAATAGATAAGAAAATTCCTAGAAATGCAGTTGAAGAATCTAAAGCATTAGATATGTTCAGTAGTTCAGGATTTATGTATGATCAAAGAAATAATAAATTAGTTTTAGTAAAAGATGATGATATATTTATTTTCTTACAAAAAGGAATTGAAGAATATATTTCAAGATTTGAAGTACTAGCTACTGAAGAATTTAGAAATAAACAAATAATGAGACCTAAAATAAATTCAATTGGAGTTAAAATTGAAAACAATTTACTTCAAATAGATTTATCTAATATAAACATAGATAAAAATGAAATTGCAGAAATAATGAAAAAATATAAGCTTAAGAAAAGATATCACAGATTAAAAAATGGTGAATTTGTAGACCTAGAAAATACTGAAACTATGGATATATTAGATAAAATATCAGATAGTACAAATGCAAGCTATGAAGAGTTAATTAGTGGAGAATTAAAACTACCTATATATAGGGGTATGTACTTAGATAAAATACTTAAGAAAAATGAAAATATTGTTGTAAAAAAAGGTGAAACATATAGGCAATTAATAGATGATGTATATAATAGACAAATATCAGATAAATATGAAATTCCAAAAGGGCTTAAAGCAGATTTAAGGGAGTATCAACAAGTAGGATTCGACTGGCTAAAAACTTTAGATGAATATAAACTTGGTGGAATTTTAGCAGATGATATGGGTTTAGGAAAAACAGTTCAACTTTTAGCTGTTATAATGTCATATTTTGAAAATATAAAAGATGAAGAAAGAAAACCTGTATTAGTTGTATGTCCAAGCTCCTTAAGCCTTAACTGGAAGGAAGAAGCTAGCAAGTTTACACCTAGTTTAAAAACAGTAGTAGTAAATGGTGATTTAAAAACTAGAGAAAATATTATAAAAAATATTCCAGATTTTGATATAGTTATTACTTCATATGATTTATTAAAAAGAGATATAAATTTATACAAAGAATTAGATTATAGTTTCAGATATATAATTGCTGATGAAGCACAATATATTAAAAACAATAATACACAAAATGCGAAAACTATTAAAGAAATAAAAGCAGATACAAAATTTGCTTTAACTGGTACACCAATTGAAAACTCACTTTCAGAACTATGGTCAATTTTTGACTTTATTATGCCAGGTTATTTATATTCATATAATAAGTTTAAAATACAATTTGAAACACCTATTACTAAAGATGAAGATAAAGAGGCAATGGCTAAACTTAAAAGTATGATAGAACCATTTGTTTTAAGAAGAATAAAAGAAAATGTACTTACAGAATTACCAGAAAAAACAATTACTGTGCTTAATAATGAAATGACTGGTGAACAATTAAAAATATATTTATCATATATGCAAAGTGCAAAAAAACAAGCTAAAGAAGAAATTGAAGCCAATGGAGTTGCTAATAGTCAAATAAAAATATTAGCTCTTCTTATGAGATTAAGACAAATTTGTTGCCATCCAGGACTATTTATTGAAAATTACGAAGGTGAAAGCAGTAAATTAAATCAATGTATGGAAATAGTAAAAGATGCAATAAATGGAGGCCATAAAATATTGCTATTTTCAGGATATTCTTCAATGTTCACATATTTAGAAAAAGAATTCCAAAAAGAGAATATTAGATATTTTAAATTAACTGGACAAACTAAAGTAGAAGACAGAATGGACTTAGTAAATGAGTTTAATAATAATGAAAATATAAAAGTATTTTTAATTTCACTTAAAGCAGGTGGTACTGGACTTAACCTTATTGGAGCGGATATGGTAATACATTATGACCCATGGTGGAATTTATCTGCTGAAAATCAAGCAACAGATAGAACATATAGAATTGGTCAAAAAAGAAATGTGCAAGTATATAAACTTATTACAAAAAATTCAATAGAAGAAAAAATATATAATTTGCAAGAAAGAAAAGCTAAACTTGCTGAAGATATGCTTTCTATGAATGAAACATTTATTAGTAAATTATCTAAAGATGAAATTATGGATTTATTTGAATAATATTTTATAGAAAAATAGCATAGATAATCATTTTAAAGATAGAGATAAAATGTCTCTATCTTTAATAAAAATATATAAGAAAGGATATGTTTATAGGTCTTTAATCTAAATTAATGAAGATTATAAAAACATTATAAAGGAAAGATTAAAAATGAATGAATATATAAATGTAATAGGAGCAGGCCTCGCTGGTTCAGAAGCTGCATACCAAATAGCAAAGAGAGGAATAAAAGTAAAGCTATATGAAATGAAACCAATTAAGTTTTCACCAGCTCATTCTAATAGTAATTTTGCAGAAATTGTATGCAGTAATTCCTTTAAATCAAATTTACTTACAAATGCTTGCGGACTTTTAAAAGAAGAGTTAAGAAGGCTAGACTCACTTTTAATAAAAATTGCAGATGAAACAGCTGTTCCTGCAGGACAAGCTTTAGCAGTAGATAGAGATGAATTTGCTAAAAAAGTTACAGAAATAATAAAAAGTCATCCTAATATAGAAGTAATAAATAAAGAAGTAGTAAGTAAATATGATGACTCAATAAAAGTTGACAATATAAGTGATAATAAAATATTCTTTGAAGATTTAATAAAAGATACAATAACAATAATAGCAACAGGGCCTCTTACATCAGACTCGTTATCTATAGGCATAAAAAAATTAACAGGAGAAAACGAATTATACTTTTATGATGCAGCAGCTCCAATTATAGAAAAAGATAGTATAGATTTTAATATTGCCTTTTATGGAGATAGATACGAACAAGAAAAGAAAAAAGATGAAACAATAGAAGAATGGCATAAGAGGATTAATGAATACAATAGGTCTAAGAGTCAAAAAGAAGATAATGAAAATAGAATAAATACAAACAGTTATATAAATTTACCATTAAATAAAGAAGAATATGAACAATTTGTAAATGAACTTATAAATTCAGAAGTAGTAACACTTTATGACTTCGAAAAAGGAGAAATATTTGAAGGCTGTATGCCTATAGAAGTTATGGCAAAAAGAGGAACAGATACATTGAGATTTGGACCTATTAAACCAGTAGGATTTGATGATCCGAGAACAGGTAAAAGACCTTATGCGGTAGTTCAGCTTAGACAAGATAATACAAATGCCACATTATACAATATGGTGGGATTTCAAACAAACTTAAAATATGGAGAACAAAAAAGAGTGTTTTCTTTAATTCCAGGGCTAAATAATGCAGAATTTGTTAAATATGGTGTAATGCATAGAAATACTTTTATAAATTCTTCAGAGCTATTAGACAATACATATAATTTTAAGAAAAATACCAATGTATATTTTGCAGGACAAATAACAGGTGTAGAAGGATATGTAGAGTCAATATCTTCTGGAATGGTAGCAGCTTTAAATGCAGTTAATAGATTAAATTATTGTGACATAACTAAAAATGAAGATAATTTAAATATATTAAATGATAAATCTAAAATAAGTAAAAAAATAGTTTTTAGCAAAGAAACTATGATTGGAGCTTTAGCTGATTATATTTCAACATCAAAAGAAAATTTTCAACCAATGAATGCGAATTTTGGAATTTTACCAGAGTTAGAAGGAAACAAAATAAAAGATAAAAAGAAAAGATATGAAGAATTAAGCAAAAGAGCATTAAATAATATTAAAACATTATAAAATAATATTAAATTTATATTACAAATTTTATAATTCTATTGCAATTTTTTTATACTTAATATACATTTATATAAAAATATAATAAATAAAATTTACATAATATTGAAATAACGAACCAAATGTGATATAATTAACTTATGATTAAAAGGAGGATATTTATGGCAAAACAAGTAAATGGTCCACAAAATAAAGAACAACTTAAACTTATGGTTGATGTTGTAAAAAGAGAAGTAAACTTAGCTCAAGATTTATTAAATTCTTATCAAATGGATTTAATAGAATTAGAATCTAATTCTACTATGTCAGATAATGAAAAAATATCTAAAAGAGCATTTTTAGAAACAGCGATAAAAGAGAGTGAAGAATTATTAGCTATAAGACAAAAACAGTTAAAGGCTATAGATCCAATGAGGGGTGGAAAAAAAGCTAGTGATGCTAGAAGAAGCACTTGGAATGATACAACATTAGAAAGCAAAGGAATGAATGCTATAATTGATGAAATGTCTAGAGCAAATAAAGAACAAAAACATAATGAAACTGTTGAACAAACTAGACAAGAAAGACAAGCTAGATCTGAAGCTGTTAGAAATGCTGCAGCAACAGATACAACAAAATTAGCTGAAGAAAACATTGTAGATGGAAATAATCAGTTTTTTGTTGTTAAAAGACCTGATTTTATACCAGAATCTGATAAATGGACTCTAATTAATAAAACAAAAACAGGTAATACTTTTATATTTGAAGATTCTTACTCTAATAAGTATGCATATTTTCCAGAAATAGGTGAAGTTAGAAAATCTGAAAATGTAGGTAGGAAAACACTTGAAACTTATTACGATAAAAATACAAATACTTGGAATCAAATTCCGAATGAAGCATTGCAAGATTCTAGTTTACATTATAACTCATATACTGGAAAATGGATGCCATATGATTTCGAAAGAAGAGAGTTTGAAGAATCAAATTGGCAAATTCCTACTTATGATGAGAATGGAAAATTAATTTTTGATGATAAAGGACATATGGTCTTTAAGGAAGTATCTGAAAAAGAATATGAAGATTTTCTAAATAATGGAGAAAAAACTGAAGCAGAAAGAGCAGCTTTTGCAGAAAAGATTAAAAATAATGTAATGGCACAAGAAGATGCAGAACAAAGACACGAAGATAGAAATATTGAAATGAACCCAAAAGAAATAGGAGAGTTAGCTTTAGAAGAACAAAAAGCTAAATTTAGAGGACTAGGACCAAGCAGATCAGATATAATTCTTCAAAATTCCAATGAACCAAAGCAAATAAAATTGAATTGGTTCCAAAAATTAAAACTTTGGTTTATGAGATTGTTTAATAAAAATTATCAATTACCTGAGGCAAGAAATAATGAATTTTATTTATCGGATGAAATAAAAAAATATAAAGAAGGTGTGATTCAAGAAAACCTAAA
Source organism: uncultured Clostridia bacterium (assembly GCA_944392515.1). Taxonomy (GTDB): domain Bacteria; phylum Bacillota; class Clostridia; order TANB77; family CAG-508; genus CAG-793. The sequence continues at coordinate 15,362 of CALXWV010000007.1, read as the reverse complement.
GATAGAAGAATTAAAGGAACAAGAAAAAGAGGAAAAGAGAAAAATAAAAGGATTCTCTATTCCAAAAGTAAAACAATTTTTCAAAGATCATAAAAATCATATATTAGCTTTAAGCGCTGTAGCAGTTGCTTCACTAGCATTAGTAATTGGTATAAATGGACAAAAGGAACATAATAGACAGATAATTGAACAGAAAGCAGCTGAAGCTCAGAAAGAAGCAGATGCAGAAGCTAAAAGAGCTCAAGAAGAGCAACAAGCTTTAGAAGAAGCAGCAAAAAAACAGGAGCAAGAAAAACTAGAAAATGAACAAGATAAATTAGTAGCCCATGATGCAGAGACATTAACTTCTGGAACACTTACAAAGCAATATTTTGCAAAAGGAGGCCTTGAGTATACTGCAGATTCAACTGGAAGAGGAGCTAAAGGAACTTTAGCACAAGATACTATAGTAGAAATATTTAATAGAGCAATAGTTAAAGAAAATGAAGATGGTACTAAAAATATTTTATTAACTTCAAATGGTAAGACATGGGAAGATTATGCAAAAGATTCAGGAATGAGCATTGATGAAATAAAAAATATGCTAAAACAAGACAAAACTTATGAGATGGCTGCAATTCAAGTTGGCGAAACAAATCACAACATATTTAACACATATGGTTGGGTAAAGACATCAGATTTGGATGAAAGTTCAAAAGGAACTGAGAATTTAAAAGGCTTTGAAATTACAACAGGAGATAATACAGAAATATTGCAACAATTACAACAAAATGAAAAAGCAAATCAAAATCAGCAAGAAGAAAGGTAAATTTTAGGTTTATATAATTATAAAATATAGATAAAAAATACCTTAAAATGCATTGACTTTAAGCTAAAACCATGATACAATAATACTGTTAATTTAAGATGCCGTTATAGGCTCTTAAAATAACAGTATTTTATTTTAGGAGGTGAAATTTAAGTGCCAACAATTAATCAATTAGTAAGAAAAGGAAGAAAATCTTCAAAAGCAAAATCAAAGTCACCAGCTTTACAACATGGATTTAATTCTATGAAGAACAAACAAACATCAGCTAGAGCTCCACAAAAAAGAGGAGTTTGTACTGTTGTAAAAACTGTTACACCTAAAAAGCCAAATTCAGCTTTAAGAAAAGTAGCAAGGGTTAGACTTTCAAATGGTTATGAAGTTACTTCTTATATTCCTGGTATAGGACACAATCTACAAGAACACAGTGTTGTTTTAATTAGAGGTGGAAGAGTAAAAGACCTTCCTGGTGTTAGATATCACATTATAAGAGGAACACTTGATACAGCAGGTGTTAAAGACAGAATGCAAGGTAGATCAAAATACGGAGCAAAAAAACCAAAGAAATAAATCGATAAAGATTTAAATTGATTTATGGCTAAATATTTTGATTAGCCAAAAGCAAGGTGCAATAATTGATAATTTAGGACTTAAATTATAAATAGATTGCACTATGCGGAAACGAAAAACGTTTCAGAGTACCTAGATGTAAGGTTTACATCAAATATTAATAAGGAGGGAAGAATAGTGCCAAGAAAAGGATTTATAGCAAAAAGAGACGTATTACCAGATCCAATGTATAACAGCAAAGTTGTTACAAAATTAATCAACAATGTTATGCTTGATGGTAAGAAAACAGTTGCACAAAAAATAGTTTATGATGCATTTGACATTATAAAAGAAAAATCTGGAAGAGACCCATTAGAAGTTTTTACAGAAGCTTTAAATAACGTAATGCCAGTTCTTGAAGTTAAAGCAAGAAGAGTTGGTGGTGCAACATACCAAGTTCCACTAGAAATCAGACCAGAAAGAAGACAAACATTAGGTTTAAGATGGCTTGTTAAATATGCTAGAACAAGAAATGAAAAAACTATGTCTGAAAAATTAGCAGCAGAAATATTAGACGCTATAGCTAACAACGGTGGAGCATTTAAGAAGAAAGAAGATATGCATAAAATGGCTGAAGCTAATAAAGCTTTTGCTCATTACAAATTCTAATTATAATTATTACTACAAAATTAGAATGGTATAAAATGAAAAGTAAGTAAGAAAAAGTTAATTATAAATTAACAGAAAGGGGAAAAACATATGGCCGGAGACGGAAGAGAATTTCCTTTAGAGAAAACAAGAAATATAGGAATAATGGCCCATATTGATGCGGGCAAAACAACAACAACAGAGAGAATACTTTTTTACACAGGTAGAACACATAAAATTGGTGAAGTTCATGATGGTGCTGCTACTATGGACTGGATGGTTCAAGAGCAAGAAAGAGGTATTACAATTACATCAGCTGCTACAACATGTCACTGGAAAGGCAATAGAATAAATATTATCGATACACCAGGTCACGTTGACTTTACAGTTGAAGTTGAAAGATCTTTAAGAGTTCTTGATGGTGCAGTTTTAGTATTAGCTGCTAAAGGTGGTGTTCAACCACAATCAGAAACTGTTTGGAGACAAGCAGATAAATACCAAGTACCTAGAATGGCATATGTAAATAAAATGGATATTACAGGTGCTGATTTCTATGCTTGCGTTGACCAAATGAAAGAAAGACTTGGATGTCATCCTGTTCCTATTCAATTACCAATAGGTAGTGAAGATAATTTCAAGGGAATAGTTGACTTAATTAAAATGAGAGCTTTCATTCATAAAGATGATTTAGGAAGAGAAATTGAAGAATTAGATATTCCTGAAGATATGAAAGAAGACGCAGAGAAATATAGATCAGAAATGGTTGAAGCAGCTGCAGAACAAGATGATGACTTAATGATGAAATACTTAGAAGGTGAAGAACTAACTGAGGAAGAAATTAAATCAGGTCTTAGAAAAGGAACAATTGCAAATACTTTAGTTCCAGTAACTTGTGGTTCATCTTATAAAAATAAAGGTGTACAAGAGTTATTAAATGCAATAGTAGATTATTTACCATCTCCATTAGATATCCCACCTATTAAAGGTGTTGACGAAGATGGAAATGAAGTAGATAGAAAGACTGATGATAAAGAACCATTCTCAGCTTTAGCATTTAAAATTATGACAGACCCATTTGTTGGAAAATTATGTTTCTTTAGAGTTTACTCAGGAACAATAACAACAGGTTCTACAATATTAAATGCTACAAAGGATAAGAAAGATAGAATTGGTAGAATTCTACTTATGCATGCAAATCACAGACAAGATGTTGAAAAAGTATATGCTGGAGATATTGCAGCAGCAGTTGGTTTAAAAGATGTATCAACTGGTGATACACTATGTAATGTAGATCATCCAGTTATACTAGAATCAATGGAATTCCCTGAACCAGTTATAGATATAGCTATTGAGCCAAAAGATAAAGCTAATAGTGAAAAAATGGGTGTAGCTTTAGCAAAACTTGCTGAAGAAGATCCAACATTCAAAACATGGACAGACCAAGAAACAGGTCAAACTATTATAGCAGGTATGGGTGAATTACACTTAGATATTATAGTAGATAGATTAAAGAGAGAATTTAAAGTTGAATGTACTGTTGGTAAACCTCAAGTTTCATATAAAGAAACAATTAGAAATAAGGTTAGAGTACAAGGCAAATTTGTTCGTCAATCTGGTGGACATGGACAATATGGTGATGTATGGTTTGAAATGGAACCATTAGAGCCAGGTTCAGGTGTTCAATTTGAAAGTAAAATTGTTGGTGGTGCTGTACCAAAAGAATATATTAAACCAGTTGAAGAAGGATTAAGAGAAGCAGCTATGAGTGGTGTTCTTGCAGGGTATCCAGTTATAGACTTCAAAGCAACATTAGTTGATGGTTCATATCATGAAGTTGACTCTTCAGAAATGGCATTCAAAATAGCAGCATCTATGGCTTTCAAAGAAGGTTGTAAACAAGCTAAATCTGTTTTACTAGAGCCTATCATGAAAGTTGAAATAACAGTTCCAGAAGAATACATGGGAGATGTTATTGGAGATATAAATGCTAGACGTGGTAGAATGGAAGGAATGGAAGCAAGAAGTGGTAACCAAATAATAAGAGGATTTATTCCACTTTCAGAAATGTTTGGTTATGCAACTGACTTACGTTCTAAAACACAAGGTAGAGGAACATATTCAATGGAACCTTCTCACTATGAAGAAGTACCAAAATCTATCTTAGACCAAATTGTTACATCAAGAGCAAAGAAACAAGACTAATTATTAGTTAAATAGTTATTAATGATAATTAAGAATATTCAAATCTTAAGTATCATAAATATAAACTGTTAAATAAAAAATGAATAAGACTTGCATTTTTTACTAAAATGGTATAGAATGTAAATGCTAAATTTAGAATATGCAAAATATATTATATATTAAATTTAGCATAAGTCTTAAATAGTTATTAATGTTTTAAATTAATAAAATAAAAATAAGGAGGATTTTAAATATGGCTAAGGAAAAATTTGTAAGAAGTAAGCCACACGTTAACATTGGTACAATCGGACATGTTGATCATGGTAAAACAACAACAACAGCAGCTATTACAAAATGGCTAAGCTTAAAAGGACAAGCACAATTCGAAGACTATAGTGCAATTGATAGTGCACCAGAAGAAAAAGCAAGAGGAATCACAATTAACACAGCTCACGTTGAGTATGAAACAGATAAAAGACACTATGCTCACGTTGACTGCCCAGGACACGCAGACTATGTAAAGAACATGATTACAGGTGCTGCTCAAATGGATGGAGCAATATTAGTTGTTTCAGCAGCTGATGGTCCAATGCCTCAAACAAGAGAGCATATATTACTTGCTAGACAAGTTGGTGTTAAATATATTGTTGTATATTTAAATAAATGTGATATGGTTGATGATCCAGAATTACTAGAACTAGTTGAAATGGAAGTTAGAGATTTACTTTCAAGCTATGGTTTCCCTGGAGATGAAATTCCAGTAGTTAAAGGATCTTCATTAAAAGCATTAGAGTCTACATCAAAAGATCCAGATGCTCCAGAATATCAATGCATTAAAGAATTAATGGATGCTGTTGATAGCTATATCCCAACACCTGAAAGACCAGTTGATCAACCATTCTTAATGCCAATTGAGGATGTTATGACAATTTCAGGAAGAGGTACAGTTGTTACAGGTAGAGTAGAAAGAGGAACATTAAAATTATCTGACGAAGTTGAAATAGTAGGTCTTTCAAAAGACAAGAAAAAGACTGTTGTTACCGGTATCGAAATGTTCAGAAAAACTCTTGATCAAGCAGAAGCTGGTGATAACATCGGTGTTCTATTAAGAGGTATTCAAAGAGAAGAAGTAGAAAGAGGTCAAGTTCTAGCAAAACCAGGAACAATACATCCACATACAAAATTCAAAGCACAAGTATACGTTCTAACAAAAGAAGAAGGTGGACGTCATACACCATTCTTCAACGGATATAGACCACAATTCTATTTCAGAACAACAGACGTTACAGGATTAATTGATTTACCAGCAGGAACAGAAATGGTAATGCCTGGAGATAACGTAGATATGACAATAGAATTAATTACTCCAATCGCTATCGAACAAGGATTAAGATTCGCTATTCGTGAAGGTGGAAAAACAGTTGGCAGCGGTGTTGTATCAGAAATAATTGAGTAATAATATAAAAGCAGGGTAAACACTAGTTGGTTTACCTTGTTTTTTTATTTAAATTTTCTAAATAATAATTAACTCTAATGTTACAAAATTGTTACAAATGTCTTGACTTTATTAGGTATAAGTAATAATATTATTATGAGAAAATTAAAAATTGGTTATTATAAATGAATATATATACTTTTGGAGGAATTAAATGAAAAAAATACTAAATATATTATTAATACTTCTAATATTTTCTTTAATATTTATAAGTTATTGCTTTGCAAGTACTGGTACATTAAGAGATACTGAATTTTTAAATGTTAGAGAGACTCCTAGTACTTCATCAAATATTGTAACAGTATTACCTAAAGATGCTAGTTTTGAAATTATTGAAGAAGAAGGAGATTGGTATAAAATTAAATATCAAGATTTTTCAGGTTATGTAAGCAAACAATATGTATCTATAAAAGAAACTGTTGCAAATACAAGTATACCTCCTAAAGCTAATTCAAATGGTATTGTAAATAAAGATTCTAAATTATATATATTACCATTACTAAATTCTACAGTTTTAGAAAATATTACTGCTAATACTGATGCATTAGTAGTATCTATCAATGGAAAATGGGCATATATACAAACAGATACTAACTCAGGATGGATATTTTTAGATAATATAAATGGAACGGATACAGCTACTACAAATAATGATTACATTAATGACAATGAAAATAATTCTAATGTTGATAAAAATAATATTGAAGATAGTAATACTGATTCAAATAATAATACTGCAACTAATGAAGTAGATAATGAGAATATAAATAATTCAAATAGCAATAATGATGTTACTTCAAATGAAGATAATAATTCTAATAACATTCAAAATGAAATTAGTTCAAACTATCCAAAAACAATGTATGTAAATGTTGATGCTGTATATATTAGATCACAAGCAACAACCTCATCAGATACTGTTGCAAGTGTTGGTCTAAATACACCAGTAACTGTAAATGGGGAAGAAGGAGATTGGTATAAAGTTAATGTAACTGATGGTAGTGGATATATGATGAAAAAATATTTATCAGAAACGAAACAATAAAATATGAAAGATTATTTACTAAATTTAAAATTAGAATAAATATAATTAAAAATATATAGTGGGGGCACAGAAAGGTTTTATGAATAGAATAATTTGTGCTTTCGCTATTATTGTAATAAGTTTAATAATAGGGCTACACAATTTAGGTGTGGTCTTTTTTGACTATGACAAAGTATATGAATTAGATAAAACGACAAGCTATTTTACAGGAATTGTATTAGAAATAAAATCTGAAAGCGATTATAAAATTACATATATAATAGAAATAATAGATAAGGATAATATAAAAAGAACATCTAACAATTATAATAAAGAAAATATTACAAATGAAGATATAAGAATAAAAGACTTATTAAAGAATAAAATGTTCTTACTTGATATAAAAATAAAGGATTATAATCAAAAGTTAGAATATGGAGATGTTATAGAATTTTATGGAACATATAATAAATCAAATGAACAAAGAAACTATGGAGGTTTTGATTATTCTTTATATTTGAAGACCCAAAAAATATATGGAACTTTTGAATGTAGTGAAATTAACGTTATTTCTAAAAATAAGGGCAGTTTAATTAAGAATAGTATAATTTCATTTAAAGAATATATAAAATCAAATTTAAGGGCAAATTTAAGCGAAGATGAAGCAAACTTGTGCATAGGGTTAATCATTGGAGATAGAACAAATTTAGATGAAAATATTGAAGAGGATTTTAAAACTTCTAATTTAACTCATATGCTTGCTGTTTCTGGTTCACATTTTGTTTATATTGTTTTAGCTTTAACATACATAAATAAATTGTTCAAAAGAAAAAAACTTGGACAAATATTTATTTTAATAATAATTTTGTTTTTTATGAATTTAGCAGGAAATACTGGTTCAGTAGTTAGATCAGGTATAATGGCATTACTTAGTATATTAGCTAGTATGTTTTATAGAAAAGCAGATTTATGGACTAATATGGCAATAGCAATACTAATTCAAATTGTAATTAATCCATATATAATATTTGATATTGGAGTTCAATTATCTTATGGTGGAGTAATTGGAATAGTATTATTTAATGAATCAATTAATAACATAATAGAATATATTACTAGTAAAATTAATACAAAGTTAAATAGGTATAAAATTGGAAATAAAGAAGAGAGTATAAATAATAAAAGGCTATATATTAAAGATAACCAAAAGAACAGTAATCAAATAATTATAAATTTAATTAAATATATTAAAGAATCAGTAAGTGTTACAATATCAGCTAATATTATTATAATCCCAATCATGATGCTAAATTTTAATACAATATCTTTATCATTTGTAATTTCTAATTTACTTGCAGGAGCGATACTTGGAATAATAATAATTTATGCGTTTATACTTGTTTTTCTGTCTATTATATTAAAAAGTTTTATATCACCTTTATTTATTTTATTAAATAGTCTTTTAAAAATATTAATATTTATAGCACATATTTGTAGTATGCTTCCTTTTTCAAAAATATATGTAGTTACTCCAAATTTATTTTTAATAATTATTTTTTATATTTTAATATATTTATTATCTAGAAAAAAATATAGCAAAAAGATTTTAATAATAGTTATTTTATTAGTTATAATTTTTAATTTTATATTTCCAATTTTTACTTCAAAAAGAAGTAATCTAGAAATCAATTTTATAGACGTAGGGCAAGGAGATAGTACATTAATAAGGGTTAATAATAAAAGTATACTGATAGATGGAGGTGGAAGTTCATATGGAGAAACATTTGATGTTGGTGAAATGACTTTATTTCCATATTTGTTAGACAGAGGAATAAATGAATTAGATTATGTTATAATATCTCATTTTGATTCAGATCATTGCCAAGGATTGAATTTCATAATGGAAAATATGAAGGTAGAAAATGCAATAATATCTAATCTAGGGCAAGAATCAGATGAATATGATACTTTTATTAATTTAGCTAAAAAACAGAGGACAAATCTTATTTTGGTAAAATTGGGAGATGTTATAAAAATAGGGAATGCTACTATAAATATTTTATTTCCAGAAAATAATCTTATAACAGATAACAAAAAGAACAATAATGCTATAGTCTTTAAATTCATATGGAAAGACTTTTCTATGCTATTTACAGGAGATATCGAAGAAAAAGCTGAAAGTAGAATATTAAATATATATTCAAATAATTTAAGCACTTTGCAAGCAACAATATTAAAAGTGGCTCATCATGGTTCAAAGACATCTACAACAAAAAAATTCATAGAAGCGGTAAAACCAAAAATAGCATTAATAGGAGTAGGAGAGGATAATAATTTTGGTCATCCAAATAATGGGGTGATAGAAAGATTAATAGGTATAGGATGCAAGATTTATAGAACAGATAAAAATGGAGAAATAACAATAAAATATAATAAAAAATTAATTATTAATACTAAAATTGAATAATAAAATAAAAAATTGGAAAAAATATACTCAAAATATAAATAAAAGAGGTAGATGAGTATATGAAAAAAACAACTTTAATAATTTTAGTATGTATAGCAATAGTTTTGGGAATGGTAGGAGGAATAATCTATGCTATAATAGATAGAAATAACCTGCAAGAAGCACAAATAAATGAAATTAGAAAAGTTAATGAATTAATTGAGTCAAATATAATTGACATAAATAAAGTGCCAGATGATATTATTGCTACAAGTATGTCAGATGTTAAATTGTCACCAAATGCATATATTATATTTGAAAAATATTATACTGATTGTGGCCATACTATAATTCAAAAGGAGAAAGTTCAGGATAGCGAAGTAAATAAGGATGAGGAATATTTTAAGAATGCTTATAGTGATTGGAAGATTGAAAGTTTTACAGCAGATGAAGTAAAGTTATATAAAGAATTTCAAGGAAATTGTGATGAACATTATTTAATTACAATTGATGATGAAAATATTGTAGTTTATTCTGTTGATAATGATGGTAATAGAACTCTAAAAGAAAAAACAGATATTCCTGTGCAGTATTTACCTAAAGAAGATATAGAACTTTTACAAAAGGGAATAACAGCATATGGACAAAATGAATTAGCTAAGAAACTAGAGGATTTTGAATAAGTAAAAAAATGTAATAAATAAAAAACTCTAATACTAGATATATTCTAATATTAGAGTTTTTACTATTTTGATTTCTTTTCAGGGACAGTTTTCGATTGCTTTTTTAATTCTTCTTTATTAGGTAAATATCCTCTTCCATAGAAGTACATAAAATATTTAATAAGAGAGAATAAAGCAAATATTACAGCTAAAGCATAAATATATAAATCGAATCTAAAGAATCCATATATTTTAATAATACAAGAACTTACTACTGCAATATAAATAAATACTGTAGTAAGTTTCCCATACCATTTACTAGATACTACTAAGCTTTTTCCATAAAGAAATGATGCACCAGCAATCATAACGGTTTCTTTTAATACTAGAATAACTACAATCCACCAAGGAATTACATTTTTTATTGCTAAAGTTAAAAGAACAGAAAGCTGAGTTAATTTATCTGCTAATGGGTCCATAAGTTTACCAAAATCAGATATTGCATTATATTTTCTGGCGATTTTTCCATCTAATACATCTGTAAGTGAAGATAATGTGAAAAGTATTAAAGCAAGTAAATAATTATCATATACTAAAGATATTACTATAGATGGAATAAATATAAATCTAATAATTGTTAAAATATTTGGTATGTGTTTTATCATTTTTCTGTCCTTCCTAATAATATTAATCTTTAACATTAAAGCTCAATTTATCGTCTTTTAAATCAATATATACTTTTTGTCCATTACTTAATTCATTTCTTAAAATCATATCTGAAAGTTCATCTTCAACATATCTTTGTACAGCTCTTCTTAAAGGTCTTGCACCATATTTTATATCTGTACCTTTTTGCAATAAATATTTTTTTGCTTCATCAGATACATACATTTTAATATTCCTATCATTTAGTACATTTTGAGTATCAGAAAGCATTAAATTAACAATTTGAGTTAATTCGCTATTGCTTAAGGAATCAAATACAACTATTTCATCTACTCTATTTAAGAATTCAGGTCTAAATGTTTCTTTTAGACTATCTAAAACTTTATTTTTAGCATATGTACTTGTTCCAAATCCTATTGAATTCATATTTTGATTTGAACCAGCATTTGATGTCATAATAATTATTGTATTTTCAAAGCTTACAGTATTTCCTTGTGCATCTGTTAGCCTTCCATCATCTAATACTTGTAATAATATGTTAAATACATCACTATGAGCTTTTTCAATTTCATCTAGTAAAACTATAGAATATGGATGTCTTTTAACTTTTTCTGTCAATTGACCTGCATCATCATATCCAACATATCCTGGAGGAGCGCCTATAAGTTTTGCTGTTGAATTACTTTCCATATATTCAGACATATCAATTCTAATAATATTATCTTCACTTCCAAAAACTTCTGAAGCTAAAGCTTTAGCAAGCTCAGTTTTACCAACACCAGTAGGACCAACAAATATAAATGAAGGTGGTCTTTTAGTACTCTTTAGTCCTGCTCTGTTTCTTCTAATAGCACGTGCAACTGCAGATACAGCTTCATTTTGACCTATAACTCTTTTATGAAGATTATCTTCTAAAGATAAAAGTTTTTTAGTTTCTTCTTCAGTTATTTTTTGAACTGGTATTTTAGTCCAATTTTCTATTACCTTTGCAATATCTGCAACTGTTAATACTACTGGTTTCATTCTTTTATTTATAGCATCAATTTGTTCAGTTAAAGAACATTCTTGAGTTTTAAGTTCAGCAGCTTTTTTATAGTCTTCAGTAGAATCAGCTTCAGCTGCAGCTTCTTTTTGAGCTTGCACCTCAGATAATTTATTTTTTAATACTTCTAAATCATATAAATCTTTATTATTCAAGTTGATTCTTGAACATGCTTCATCTAATACGTCTATTGCTTTGTCTGGTAAAAATCTATCATGAATATATTTTTCAGATAAAATTACAGTTTGACGAATAACGTCATCTGGAATTTGTACTTTATGGTAATCTTCATAATAACCTTTAATACCTTTTAAGATTTCTATACTATCTAAAACTGTTGGTTCTTCAACCATAACTGGTTGGAATCTTCTCTCTAATGCAGTATCTTTTTCAATATATTTTCTATATTCATTTAAGGTAGTAGTACCAATTAATTGAATTGAACCATCAGCAAGACTAGGTTTTAATATATTTGCCGCATTCATTGAATGATCAGCATCTCCAGCACCTATAATATTATGTATTTCATCTATTACAAGAATAATATTACCAGCTGATTTGCATTCATCAATAATTGATTTCATTCTTGCTTCAAATTGTCCTCTAAACTGTGTTCCGGCTACAACAGCAGTCATATCTAATAAAAATACTTCTTTCTTTAAGAGTTTAGCAGGAACTTTACCTTCTGCAATTCTTATTGCTAATCCTTGAGCAATTGCAGTTTTTCCAACACCAGGTTCACCAATTAAACAAGGATTATTTTTCGTTCTTCTATTAAGAATTTGAATTACTCTAGCAATTTCTTTTTCTCTGCCAATTACATTATCAATTTCATTATTTTTAGCTTTATTAGTTAAATTAGTTCCATAGGTATAAAGTGTTTTTAATTTTTTATTAGCTTTTTTATCTTCTTTGACAGCTTTTCTAGTTTGGGAATTGTCTGAATTATTTCCACCAAACATTCCAGAAAATATTGAACCTAAAGGTATAGCAAATCCTTTAGGATTATCTTCTTGAGAATCTTCCTCTTCATTTTCATTTATCCCTTCTGCCATTTTATTTAAATCCTCTGCTGAAATACCTTGAATAGCTAGATTTCCTGATAAATCTTTAAACATTGAATTTAATTGTTCTGTCATATTATTTAAGTCACTTTCAGATAGGTTTGAAGTGTTTGAAAAAGCATTTAGAGGGTTAATTCCTCTTTTTTTTGCACATTCATAGCAATAACCTTCAGTTTTCATTTTGCCATTTTCATCTTGTTTGTTAACAAATATAACGGCTGTATTTTTTTTACAATCTGAACATAACATATTTGTTTCTCCAATCTATTTATTTTATAAGCATAGTTATTAATATTTATACTATAATAAAAATTAAATAAGTATAAATTTATTGCATAAAATACTTACGTTTAAATTCATTTTTAATAAAAATATACTTATTATATAATACATTAAAATACTAAAATAGTCAAATATTTTAATGTTATAAAATTGTGAATTTTGTGTGGTAAGATCTTTAGTCTATTAATAAATCAAAATAATATACTTCTTAAAAATAATGAGGGGTATCTATTTACTTAAATTTTTTTAAATGATATAATTTAAAAAAAGAAAGGATGAAATTATGATGAATACAAAAACTATTAGATATATAATGTATATTATAATAATAATTTTTTGCATTGTGGCAATAGGAATTGCTGTATATGCACAATTTTTTGTAAAAGAACCTGTTCAGGATGCTTATGGAAATGATATAACTGCAGGTGGAAATATAGTAACAACACAAGATATAAATCAGTCTTTTTTAGACTTATTTACAAATGAATTTTATGGAAATTATGATGAGAATAATGTAACGAAATTAGATAATAATAAAGAAATTGTATATACATTTTACTCTGAAAATCAGACTATAGATGGAAAATATAGTATGAACATTAATATACCAGTTATTAATATTCAAAGTGATGTTGTTACAGAATTTAATAATTTAACTCAAAGTATATTTGTAGATAAAATTAATGCAATAATGTCTGGAAATGGGGTATATACAATTTATAATTTAGACTACACATCATATATTAATAATAATATACTATCTTTAGCAATAAAAGCTACAATAAAAGAAGGAGATAATCCACAAAGAGTTATAGTACAAACATATAATTATAATTTAGAAACAAATGAAAAAGTAACTGTAAAAGATATATTAGAAGATAGAGATATTGACGAAACAGTGGTAGAAAATAGAATAAAGACAGTAGTTCAAAATGCAATTAATGATGCTAATAAAATGGCAGAATCAGGGTATACAGTTTATCAAAGAGACATTAATGATGAAATGTATCAAATAGATAATGTAGCTAATTTTATGGAAGGACCAAATGGTGAACTATATATAATTTTTGCTTATGGAAATAATAATTACACTTCTGAAATGGATATTATAGAGATATAAAACTAGTAAAAATGAAAAGTAAAACAAGCAAAATACTACTAAAAAATAGTATTTTTGCTTGTTTTGGGCTTATTTTTGCATAAATTGGTTGAAATTGCTTAAAATATATGGTATAATTATATTTGTCGTCACAATAAAAAAGGAGTGTGAACATATATTTTAAGTAAAAGAATAGCATATTATATGAAACGAACGATAAAGCTCTTTAAGATAATAGCTATTGCTTTAGCAATAATATTAGCAATAATATTAATAAAATTTAGACCAGCATATAGTGTTAGTCTAAATGGAGAAAATTTAGGATACGTAGGGGACGAAGAAGATTTTAATAATGAAGTAAATGAAAATATTTTAACACCTAGTGAGGTTAATGTTGCATTTGTTGAGCTAGATAATGTTGAATATTCATTTAGTTTAGTAAGTAGAAATGAAGTTAATGAGGAAGAAGTTATGCTTGCTCTAAAAGAAAATGCAAAAAATGTATATAGAGTATATGAAGTAGCAGACTTAAATAATGAAGAAACTAAGGTGTATGTTAATACAATGGAAGAAGCAGAAGAATTAGTTTCTACATTAAAAGAACAATATAGCGAAATAGAACCAGACTTAGTTATCAATCCAATATATTTAGATAATGTGGACGAAGTAAATGAAGAAAATATTAAATTAGCTAAAGAAGAGTTAACTAATGATTTACAAGAGGAATTAGAAGAAAAAGAAGAGATTGATAGTAGAACAGTTAATGGCATTTATTTAGCAGTAGTACCAGTTACAGGTAGAATCACTTCAAGATATGGAGTAAATGAAAGTATAAGAGACCATACTCATAAAGGTATTGATATAGCAGCTACTAGAGGAACACCAATTTTTGCTACAGCTTCTGGAAAAATAACTTTTGCGGGCTGGAGCAGTGGATATGGATATTTAGTTAAAATAGATCATGGAAATGGTGTTGAAACTTACTATGGACATTGTAGTAAGTTATATGTATCGGCAGGAGATACAGTAGATGCTGGTGAAAAAATTGCAGCTGTTGGTTCAACAGGTAATTCAACAGGAAACCATTTACATTTTGAGATAAGATTAAATGGTAAGCAAGTAAATCCAGAAAGTTTTGTTTATCAAAACAATTAAGGTTTAATATAGCTAAAAGATAAAATAAAGCAATTGAATTAAATTAATAATTATTAGATATTAATACTTCAATACCTGAATAAAATAGTAATAAAAAAGATGATGCCATTTAAAGGCATCATCTTTTGAAAATAAAAGGGGATGTTTTTTTATTTCAATCAGTAATCGGAGTAACTTAATTACTGATTATGCTTATATTATAATAATGAAATTTGTCCATTTTGTGAACTGGGTGTGATACATT
>CALXWV010000006.1 GCA_944392515.1 uncultured Clostridia bacterium | reverse complement strand
TAATATATCAAAATTTAAAAGAAAGGGATTAATCAATTAAATAGATTAATATTTCTATATAATTGATTATACGAGAAATAATGAAAAATCAAAAAACATTGGATAAAGTCTTAAGTATAATAAATCATTCAACTAAGGGGGAATATCTTAGCTCTAAAATAGAAGATATTCTTAAAGAAGATAAATTAAATATATCTTTTATTGTAAAGAATTTTGATTATCTTATAATGCTTTTAGATGGAAATAATTTTGCTAGATTATTAAATTATGTATCTTTAGAAGAAAATTTAAGTAGGAGTGTTTTAAAAAAATTTTCTTCTTTTATGAGAAGGTTCAAAACAGGAGATATTTCAAATAAAAATCAAGAAATATTTTTTGATATGATAACATTTTTGCCAGGGAACAAGACAGTTTTATTAAAAAATATGAAAGATGTAATAGAAAGTATTTCACCTACTGTTCTTTTTGATTTAGCATTTTCACTAAAAGAAATCTCTCCTAAATATTCTAATAAAATAAATGAAACAATAAATTCAAATCAAGACAAAATATGTAAGGATATTTTATTAAGGTCTTTATCAAAACGTAATGTTCAAGACGATATTACAATAAAAGATTTAAATGATTATTCTCTTACATTACAAATACTATTTAGAGAAATACTTAAAAGTGAAGGAAAGAAATTTTGTGATGTAGAAATGATTGGAGAAGGTGGTTTTAGTCAGATTTTTAAAGTAGGAGATAAAGTCATAAAAGTTGGTGCACCAAGAAAAACATACAATATTCCAAATCATAGACGAATCATTCAGCCTTTAGCAAGAGTTAATTTAACTAATCAATATCAAGAATCTATTGGAACAATTGAAGTTACTGATGAAGTAGATACGAGTAGAGGAGCTTTAAGTAAAATAACAAAAGAAGATTTATATAGAATTTATAAAGAGCTTAGAGATGATGGCATTATTTGGACTGATCCTAAAATAAATAATTTAGGAATTCTTAAAAGAAAAAATGTTCCTACAATAAGAGGTAAACATTTTCAAGTAAGTCCAATTTCAGCAGGTTTTATAAATGAACTTAAAGAAATAAAACCTTTGAATAAAGGAGATATAGTAATAGTAGATACAGATTATCTTTATTTACAAGGGCAAAAAGATATAAGTTATAATAATAATCCATATATTTCATATTTTGAAAAAAGATATCAGGAAGAAAAAAGAAAAAAAGGAAAAGATAGTACAGAAAAGAAAATCTTTACACAAGAAAAAGATATTGATGATGATTTAGATTATTAATATTTCATTAAACTGTTGCACAAATTAAAAAAATATGATATATTAATCAAGGCTTAAAAAAGCTAATATAGATTAATGGAGGTAATATATTATGGAATTAAAAGGTTCAAAAACAGAGAAAAATCTAATGGAAGCTTTTGCTGGAGAATCTCAAGCAAGAAATAAATATACATATTTTGCAAGCAAAGCAAGAAAAGAAGGATATGAGCAAATAGCAGCTATATTTGAAGAAACAGCTAATAATGAAAAAGAACATGCAAAATTATGGTTCAAATTATTAAACGGTGGAGATATATCTTCTACAGAAGATAACCTAAAAGCTGCTGCTGAAGGAGAAAACTTCGAATGGACAGATATGTATGATAGAATGGCTAAAGAAGCTAAAGATGAAGGATTTGATAAAATAGCTTATCTATTTGAACAAGTTGGAAAAATAGAAAAAGAGCATGAAGCTAGATACTTAAAATTATTAGAAAACGTAAAAGAAGGACTAGTATTTAGCCGTGATGACGAAAGAATATGGAAATGCAGAAATTGTGGTCATATAGTAATTGGAAAATATGCACCAGAAGTTTGCCCAGTTTGCAATCATCCAAAGTCATTCTTTGAAATAAAAGCTGAAAATTATTAATTTTTTATATAAAATAAGTTTTAAAAGCTGGTTGAAAAAACCAGCTTTTTATATTATAATATTCACATAAAATATAAAGAAGGAATTACAATGGAAAACATTTTAAAGATTAAAGGCGTTTATAAACATTTTAAAAACAATTATTATATTTTAGAAGATGTTGCAGAAAATAGTGAAACTGGAGAAATGTATGCAGTATATAGACAACTTTATGGAGATAATAAATTGTATATTAGACCATTAGATATGTTTTTATCAAAAGTAGATAAGAAAAAATATCCAAATGTTAAACAAGAGTATCGATTCGAATATATATCAATACCTAAGAAAAATGAACTACAATAAAGATTAATAAAGGAAGTAGATAAGGCAAATGAATATAGGATTTACAATAGGAAAGTTTGCACCTCTTCATAAAGGTCATGAAGAACTAATAAAAAAAGGATTAAAAGATAATGATGAATTTTATATTTTAATTAATAATACTGATGTAACAAAAGTACCATTAGAAGCAAGAGCTAAATGGTTAAAAGAGATTTTTCCTAAGGCACATATTATACTTGGTAAAAATCCACCAAAACAATATGGTATGGATGAAAAATCTGTCAAATTACAAACAGATTATTTAAAATCGGTATTTAAAGATATTCCAGTTACTAGGTTTTATTCAGGTGAAGAATATGGAAGATTTGTTGCAAGAGATTTAAATGTAGAATTTGTAAAAATGAAAAAGGAAATACCTATTAGTGCAACTATTATTAGAAAAAATATAGATGAAAATAAAAAATATTTAGAAAATAATATTTATTATGACTTAAAGAAAAGATTAGGATAAATTTTATTTTATAATTATATATAAAGACTAAAAAATAGAAAGGAATAAAAAGATGAAAGAAGAAAATGTTTTTAATATATTAGAAAAAAGAGGATATATTGAACAGACAATTGATAAGGAAAACTTAATTAAAACTTTAGGAGAAAAATCAGTTCCATTTTATATAGGAATTGATCCTACAGCAGATAGCCTTCATGTTGGACATTTTGTTTCATTAATGGTTGCTTCATATATGCAAAAAGCAGGACATAAACCTATCATATTAGTTGGTGGTGGAACAGCTACAATCGGTGACCCATCTGGAAAAACAGATATGAGGAAAATGCTTTCAAGAGAAGAAATAAACCATAATGTTGAATGTATAAAGAAGCAGATTAGTAGATTTGTTAATTTTGATGGAGAAAATGGAGCAATCATAGTAAATAATGCAGATTGGCTACTAAATTTAAAGTTTATAGACTTTATGAGAGAGATAGGATCACTATTTTCAGTAAATAAAATGCTTGCAGCTGAATGCTATAAAAATAGATTAGAAACAGGCCTTACATTTTTTGAAATGAGCTATATGCTTATGCAATCATATGACTTTTTACATTTATACCAAGAATATGGTTGTAAACTTGAAATTGGTGGAAATGATCAATGGTCTAATATAATAGGTGGAGCAAATCTTATTAGAAAATTAGGTCATGATGATGCTTTTGCTTTAACATTTAAGTTACTTACAACAAAAGAAGGCAAAAAAATGGGAAAAACAGAAAAAGGAGCTTTATGGTTAGACAGCAAAAAGACTTCTCCATACGAATTTTACCAATATTGGAGAAATATAGATGATAAAGATGTAAAAACTGTTTTATGTATGCTTACATTTTTACCAATGGAAGAAATAGAATCTATTACAAATGTAGAAGGTGAAAAAATAAACGAAGCTAAAAAAATAGCTGCATTTGAAATAACAAAGTTAGTTCATGGAGAAAAAGCTGCAAAAGAAGCAGAAGAAGCAGCAAATAGTCTATTTGGAAGTGGAACAAACACTGAAAATATGCCAAGTTGTGATATAGTAAATAACTCATCTATATTAGATGCTATTATAAAAGCTGGATTTGCTCCATCAAAAGGACAAGCAAGAATATTAGTTTCTCAAGGTGGTATAAGCATTAATGATGAAAAGATTACAGATGTAAATTACATCATAAATAAAGCAAATTATAAAAAAGATATAATCTTAAAAAAAGGCAAAAAAGGATTTTGCAAATTAATTATTAAATAAAGAAAAATAATAGAAATTTAACACTTATATTGAAATTTGGCACTGGAGGATAATTTATGATACATGAAATGAGATTGGATTCAGATATATTTGAAAAAATAAAAAATGGTAATAAAACAATTGAATATAGGCTTTATGATGAAAAAAGAAGAAATATTAAGGTTGGAGATAAAATAGAGTTTAAAAAAAGACCAGACTTTAAAGAAATTATTTTGGTAGAAGTTACTAAAATATATACTGAAAAAACATTTGAAGATTTATTTAGAAAATTTTATTCTAGTGAAGATGAAATAAAAGAAAATGTTATGTATATGAATAGATTTTATTCTCTAGAGAAAATTAATGAGTATGGTGTCATTGCAATTAAATTTACAGTTATAAAACATTTCTTTAGATATACATACAATAAATTAGTTAGAGATAAAATACCTGAAAATATAGAAAAAGATATTGAAAAGACATGCAAATATAGAGTTTTGAATGATGAAGAATATTTATTAGAGCTTAATAAAAAAGTTATCGAAGAAGCTAATGAATTCATTGAAGATAATAGTATAGAAGAATTAGGAGACTTAATTGAAGTTTTAAATGCAATTATGAAAATTAAAGGCTATAAAATGGATGAAGTAAATACTATTATGAAAGAAAAGGCAGAGAAAAGAGGAGCTTTTAACAATAAAATATATTTAGAATATGTAGATGAACAAAATAGAAATACAAATGAGGAAAAAGAATTGAATAAAGATTTTAGAATTAAATCTTAGTAAATTTATTTAAAGTTTACATTTTACATAATATATGGTATAATGTATTATGTAACTGGTTATTGCACAACCCGGTATAAAAATATACTACGATACGGGGGAGTGCAGTTCCTCCGTAAAATTTTAGGAGGAAAGAAGATGTCAGTATTAAATGTTACACCTAGGTTTTTGTACCCAAGATTTCACCAATACCCTTTTGATGATGTTGCTGAAAAAATAGTAAAAGCTATTGAAAAGCGGAATTGGAAAGTACCCGGAATTAAAATAGAATTTCATAATTATGGCTCTGGAGAAGCCAAATACCAGATGATTAGCTGTATTTCTGGCGAAAACTTCAAATTGGAATTTGGACGTATACAAGGAAGACTTAATGCAGAGTGGAATGATATTGCTGGTCTTGCAAGTATATGTATTCCAAAACAGATTCTTAAAGTTTTCTCGGATTACTCAGGTCCCAATTATTGTCTTTATGTAGGAGATAATTGGGAAAAAGATAAAAAATGGTTTATGAATTCTATTAAACTTTTTGCTAAACTGCATAATGAACCTAAGAGATATTTGAAATACAGATCTCATACGTACAATGGAAGAGCAAAACAACTATTTCCTGATGACGACCTTGATCGTGAATATTTACCTGAAGGTGATGAGCCGTGTATAATTAATTTGAGGGAAAAATATATTGAATTTACAAAATGGTTAGAAAAATATGTACTTGAATATATTTTATCTTTCGAAGAAGAAAGTAAAGTAGAAAGCCCGGTGCATAATGAAGAAATTATCCCTTACAGAGGTCTTTGGACAAATTTGTATAGTATATGTAACTATAGTGAGGCTAGAAGAATTTTAACTGGTAAAATTGATCCAAAAAAATTATCTCCTGAGGATAGACATGCAAAGTTTGGCAAGGGATATCGTCTTGCTCCATTTTTTACAAAGATCAATAACCAAATTCCTGAAATAGCATACGAAGGTTTTATTTGGTGTGATGTTTGTCTACAACAAAGTGGAACAAGAGGTACTCAATTTTCTCCGGAAGTTATGAACGCAATGCATAATTATATGGATCATAACTTTATTGTAAGTATTAAACTCAAATATGCAAACCAAACTTATGTTGTAGATTTTTCAAAGTTTATTGAAATAAGACAACAACTTTTTAGCAAAATTTCTCCTGAGAGAGATACATTAAATAATGAGGAATTAAGCATTGCATATGCTTCACTAGCAAAGACCATTATTCCTGTAAACGAATATCAGGGAGGGTATAAGCAACCGATTGTTCTTATTAACAGAGAATTGGATTTCGAAGAAATTGAGAGTGTAAAAGAAATGAAAGAATAATACTGATAAAACAGGGGGCTCTAGATACTTAATCTGGAGCCCCCTGTTTATTTTATATAAAGGTGTTTTATATAATACTCCCTAAAACCAATATTCCTATATTATCACTATAAATTTTATCAAACTGAGACATTGGTAGTGGATTTGTTCCAAGTCCTGCTTCAATAGTGTAGCCAGGTCTATTATATTGCTGAATAAACCAATCTTTTAGTCCCGCATTTGCTGACTCGTAAGGTGTAGTACTTAAAGTATAGCCACTAACCATGCTAAAGATTTTTCCAATTTCTTCTGAATCTTGAGGCATAAAATTAGCATATTGCCAAAATATAACTTCTCCTTGAGTATGATATGCGAGTATCAATCTGAAATTATGCATTAATGTAAAATTATAAATAGCTAGTGCTTCAGGTTCAGTAAGTGGTCCAAAACCAACAAAATCTCTTGGAGCAGGTTTATTAAAACCTTGAGAAAATTTTATTTCTCTTGCTTCATTCCACCTTGCTGGAAATTGCAAGTTCAAATCTACACCATTGTAGTTTGCTTTCCAACCACTTGGGAAAGAAATAGAAGAAAATTGGTCTGCAATTTCTTTATAATGATTATAATCTTCTGTACCTTCTTTAACATTACCAGTTACTAAATCAACACCATCAGGATTAAGCATTGGTACTATATAGATAGAAGATGCATTAAAAATCATTTTAGGATTATGTTCAAATATATCGATTTCTTTAGTGTATGCTTCGCAAAAGTCTTCAATAAACTTCATTAAAACAGTTGTAGTTATATATTCATTTGCATGAATAGAAGAACTATACATTACTTCATTAGCACCAGTTCCGATTCTAATGCTTTGAATTTGTCTTTTTTGTACACTTTCACCTATAGTTTCAACTTGCAAAAAAGGATATTTACCTTTTAGCTTTTTAATATCTTCTTGTAATTTAGTATAACTATATGGTTCTTTAGTATTAACTATTTGTTTATTTATTTCCATTTAATCACCCATTATATAATATTTTTTGTGTTTAGAAGTGTTACAAATAGTAAAAAAACTCTTGCTATTTCAACTAATATATGTTATTATAATAAAGGACTTTAACTTAGCTTAAGGATAACACACCACTTTAGCTCAGTTTAAGCACATATAAAATTAGGAGGTGTAATTATGACAAAGGAAAGAAAAGAAGAAATTATTAAGACTTACAGAAGAGATGAAAAAGATACTGGTTCTCCAGAAGTTCAAATAGCTCTTTTAACAGAAAGAATTAATGATTTAACAGAACATTTAAAAGTTCATCAAAAAGATAATCATTCTAGAAGAGGACTTTTAAAAATGGTAGGAAGCAGAAGAAATTTACTTAACTACTTAGCAAAAAAAGATGTTCAAAGATATAGAGATATCGTATCAAAACTTGGACTAAGAAAATAATATTTAAGAGCAGGCGTTTTGCTATATTAAAGCTAGCGCCTGCTTATTATTGCTTAACTACTAAAACAATTAGAATTAATTGATTTAGATGGTAGCTTGTATGATGTACTATTAATAAATAGTATAACATAGAGGTTACAACTAAATCGATTATTCTAAAATTACTTATAATTAAATATTTTAGGAGGTATTATGTTTAAAATTTATGAAACAGAGTTAGCTGGAAGAAAACTAACAATTGAAACAGGTAAATTTGCAAATCAAGCAAATGGAAGTGTTACAGTAAGATATGGTGACACAGTTGTAATGACAAATGTTACAGCATCAGAAGAACCAAGAGATGGAGTTGACTTTTTTCCATTATCTGTAGATTATGAAGAAAAACTTTATGCAGTTGGTAGAATACCAGGAAGCTTTAATAGAAGAGAAGGAAAACCAGCAGATAAAGCAATTCTTGTATCAAGAGCAATAGATAGACCAATAAGACCACTTTTTCCACATGATTTTAGAAATGATGTATGTGTGGTAAATACAGTTTTATCTATGGACCAAGATTGTAGTCCAGAAGTATGTGCTAATATTGGTACATCTGCTGCACTTTCAATTTCAGATATTCCATGGGGAGGACCTACAGCTGCAGTTCAAGTTGGATATGTAAATGACGAAATAGTTATTAATCCAACAGAAGAACAAAGAAAAAATAATAGATTAAGATTAACTGTTGCTGGTACTGAAGAAAAAATTACTATGATTGAAGCAGGAGCTGATGAAATACCAAATGATATTATGCTAGAGGCAATTAAAAAAGCTCATGTTGAAATTAAAAAATTATGTGCTTTTATAAAGAGTATAAAAGAAGAAATAGGCAAGCCAAAATTCGAATATCAATCATTTTCTGTTAATCCAGAATTTTACAAAGCAGTATGTGATAAATTTGAACAGGCTATGTATGAAGGTGTACAAGAGCAAAATAAAGAAATAAGAAATGATAATGTAGATAAGATTGCTGAAGAAATTAAAAACTTAGCAATTGAAATGTATGGTGAAGATGCAGAAAAAGAGCATAGTTTTGATATTGCTACAGCAGTTCATGACTTAGAAAAAGCTTGCGTAAGAAAAATGATATTAACTGAGCATAAAAGACCAGATGGTAGAAAGATTGATGAAATAAGACCACTTAGTGCAGAAGTAGGACTTCTTCCAAGAACTCATGGAAGTGCACTTTTCTCAAGAGGACAAACTCAAGTTTTATCAGTAGTAACTCTTGGAACTAAAGAAGATGAGCAATTACTTGACGGTCTAGATACTGAAACAAGTAAAAGATATATGCATCAATATAATTTTCCAGGATATAGTGTTGGCGAAGCAAAACCATCAAAAGGTGCAGGTAGAAGAGAAATTGGACACGGTGCTTTAGCAGAAAAAGCATTAGTTCCTGTAATACCAAGTGTAGATGAATTTCCATATACAATAAGAGTTGTATCAGAAGTATTAGAATCTAATGGTTCAACATCACAAGCTAGTATTTGTGGAAGTACTTTAGCATTAATGGATGCTGGTGTTCCTATTAAAAAGCCTGTTGCAGGAATTTCATCAGGATTAATTACAAATCCAGAAAATCCAGATGATTATATTGTACTTACAGATATTCAAGATATAGAAGATTTCTTTGGAGATATGGACTTTAAAGTTGGTGGAACAAAGGATGGAATTACAGCTATTCAAGTAGATATAAAAATTGATGGCTTAACATATGATATAATTGAAAAAGCATTTGAAAGAACAAAAATTGCTAGAGATTATATAATAGATGAAGTAATATTAAAAGCAATTCCAGAGCCTAGAAAAGAGCTTTCAAAATATGCTCCTAAAATAGTTTCTACAAAGATTTCTACTGATAAGATTAAAGATGTTATTGGAGCTGGTGGAAAGACTATAAACAAAATTATAGAAGAAACTAGCGTAAAAATTGACATCGAAGAAGATGGACATGTATTCATTTATTCAAATGATATAGATAATGCAAATAAGGCATTAAAAATCATTGAAGATATAACAAGAGAAATAGAAGTAGGAAAAGTATATGAAGGTGTTGTAACAAGAATTACACCATTTGGAGCATTTGTTGACTTAGGTGGTGGAAAAGAAGGTTTACTTCATATTTCTAAGATTTCTAGTAAACATATAAATAAAGTAGAAGATGTATTAAATATTGGTGATGAAATTAAAGCAAAG
This sequence comes from uncultured Clostridia bacterium, assembly GCA_944392515.1. GTDB lineage: Bacteria > Bacillota > Clostridia > TANB77 > CAG-508 > CAG-793. Next base: position 35,962 of record CALXWV010000006.1, on the reverse strand, counting down.
GTTACAGATATAGATAGACAAGGCAAAATTGCTTTAAACATAAAAGATTTAGAACATCATGAAGAAGAATAAAATTTAATAAAGTTAGGAGAAGTTAAATTGATTTAATTTCTCCTATTTTTATTGTAAAATAAAAGATTATGTAGTATAATATAAAAAGAGATTTTGTATAAATTTACGTTTAAAAAGGATACAATAAAAACAATATTTATATTATAAAAATAGTATAGGAGGAACTATTAAATGCAATTTTTATACTTTGTACAACAAGCATTAATATGGATAATAACTATCTATTGGATATACCAATTAGTTGTAAGTATATGTTCTTTTGTTACATTAAAAGAAAAACCATTTATTGTAAATAAAAATCATAAATTCTTAGCAATTATTCCAGCACATAATGAAGAAGCTGTTGTTGGTAATTTAATTGAAAGTTTGCAAAAACAAAATTATCCTAAAAACAAATATGATATTATTGTTATTGCAGATAATTGTACGGATAAAACAAAAGAGGTGGCCGAAAGTTATGGAGTAAAAATTTTTGAAAGACATGAAGAAGATCCTGCTAAAAAAACAAAAGGTGATGCATTAAGACTACTTTTAAATACACTTTTATCTGATCCTAAAATGAATTATGATGCCTTTTGCGTTTTTGATGCAGATAACATAGTTGATCCAAACTTTATTACAGCTATGAATAAACACTTATGTCAAGGAGAAGAAGTTGTTCAAGGATATAGAGATATTAAAAATCCTACAGATAGCTGGATTGCATCAGGCTATGCAATTTTCTATTGGACAATGAATAGATTTTATCATTTAGCAAGATATAATGCAGGTCTTTCACCATTAATTAATGGTACAGGATTTATGGTTAAATTTGATGCAATAAGACCTACTGGATGGAATACAAATACTCTTACTGAAGATATAGAGTTTTCTTTAAAAAGAATAATTCAAGGAAAGAAACTAGGTTGGGCAACTGATGCTATTGTTTATGATGAACAACCTGTTAAGTTTAAACCTTCATGGTCACAAAGATCAAGATGGACAATAGGACACATTCAATGTTTATTTGAATATACTAAACCTTTAGCTAAAGCTGCTTCATCTAATAAAACACTTATGAATTTTGACGGACTTTTATATATGCTAGGAAGTATACCAATGTTTGTTATAACAATTTTGCTTCTAGTTTTAAATGCAATAAGTTATTTATTTAATGGAATGACAACACCTGACTTTATAATGAACATTGTAAGATATATAGTTCCGACTTTTATATTACCAATACTTACAGCCATAATTATTATGGTAATAGATAAAAAGCCAATTAAAAAGATGTGGAAGGGACTACTTATGTATCCAATATTCTTAGGGTCTTGGCTACTTATTAACTTTAAATGCTTATTTAAGAGAGATACAACATGGGAAAAAATTGAACATGTTAGAAATGTTAAGATAGAAGATAAAAAAATTAATCAAAATTAGATAATAATTAATAAATTATATAATTATTTAAAAAATTTAATAGCAATTTAATTTGCGAGGATGTTTAAGTATGAATAAAAATATTAAAAGTGAGAATACAAAATATATGGTATTAGTAAAAAAGAAGAATATTCTAAAATATGTACATATTGCATTAATAATATTAGGTGCTATATTTATTTTACTTTCAAATTTCCATACATCAATATGGTTTGATGAAAGTTATTCAGTAGCAATTTCTAAACATAATATAAGTGAAATATGGTCAATTGGCAGTAATGATGTTCACCCAGTCTTATATTATATAATATTACATTTTATTGGGCTATTTACTAATAATAGTATTTTAGCATATAGATTGTTTTCTTCAATATGCATAATTATTTTATCAATATTAGGATTCACACATATAAGAAAAGATTTTGGAGAAAAGGCAGGATTTATATTCTCATTTTTAATATTATTTATGCCAGTTACTTTAGCATATAGTGGTGAAATAAGAATGTATACACTTGCTATGCTATTTGTAACTGTTATGGCAATATATGCTTATAGAATATATAAAGGTGGCATAAGTAATAAAAATTGGATTATATTTTCTATATTTAGTTTAGCTTCATGCTATACTCATTATTATGCATTAGCAGTAGCTTTTGTAATAAATGTAACTTTATTTTTATATTTCTTAATCAATAATATTAAACAAAGAAATTATGAGGTAAAGTATAAAAAATATAGTGGTAATTTAAAAAGAAGTATTATATCAGCCATAGCACAGATTATATTATATCTTCCTTGGCTTAGTACTTTGATTTCACTTACTGTTGGAAGTAGTAAAAGTGGATTTTGGATTGGTAAGCCAGACTTTTTACAAATCTTTGAATTCCAATTTACGGGTAATTTAGATGTTATATATTTAGCTAGAAATTATTCATATATATTTTCAGCAATATTATTAATTTACTTAGTATTTTTGCTTATAAAATACTGGAAAGATTCAAAGCCAGTGAAGTTTGCGCTACTTACATATTTAGTCGTTGTAATTCTAATAGGAATATTATCAATTGTAGTTACTCCAATTCTTTATGCTAGATATTTCTTAACAATTACAGGATTATTCATTTTTGCATTAAGTTATTTAATGGCAAAAGATAAAAGTAAAATAAGAGTTAGTCTTATTTGTATAATGATAATTATTGCATCTTTATTTACTAATATTAAGCTAATTAATATAAATTATGATGAAAGCAATATCAAGCCTGTTCAATTTGTAAAAGATAATATTCAAGATGGAGATTTTTTCTTAATAGACAATAGGGGCAGTGGATTTGTAATATCCCAGCATTTTCAAAACCATAAGCTATATTTTTATGATTTAGAAAATTGGAATGTTGATGAAGCATATAGGGCTTTTGGAACTACTATTCATAATTTAAAATCATTAAAAGATTATGAAGGAATAATATGGGTTATTTCAGATAATAATAGCTTCTTAGAAAAAGTAAAAGAAGAATTAAATGAAGATGATTTAGATATAATTGGCGAGAAAAGCTTTGATACAGCATATAAACAATATAAATATGATATTACTTTATTAGAAAAAAAGTAAATAAAAATTAATAAAACAAATTAAAGTTTTATAGGTTTGCTTTAAATTGAGGAAAATAAACCTAAATATAACATATAGGATAAGATTATGAAAAAAGACATAAAAGTATATGCTTTTGTTGGACCATCAGGTACAGGAAAAAGTTATAGAGCTCAAATGGTAGCTGGAGAATATGATATTAAATATATTATTGATGATGGTATCTTAGTAAAAGATAATGATATAGTGGCTGGAAGTTCAGCTAAAAAAGCTCCAACAAAAATTGAAACAGTAAAAAGAGCTTTATTTAAAAATGAAGAGCAAAGAAAAGAAATGATAAAAGCTTTTAATAAGTTTAAGCCAAGATCAGTTCTTATTCTAGGAACTTCAGATAAAATGGTTGAGGAAATTGCTAAAAATTTGGAGTTACCTAAAATAGAAAAAACTGTGTATATCACAGATGTTGCGACAGAAGAAGAAATAAATAATGCAAGAAGAGTTAGAACAACTGAAGGTAAGCATGTTATACCTGTTCCAACATTTGAAATTAAAAAAGATTTTTCAGGTTTTTTATTAGATCCACTTCAAATATTTAAATCAAAAGGTAGTGGGGAAAAACCATATATATCTGAAAAATCTATAATAAGGCCAACATTTAGTTATATGGGAAATTACACTATTTCAGATACAGTTTTTAGGCAGATTATTGAATATATTGCATCTAAAACTGATTCAATTACTGAAATTATTAGAGTAAGAGTAAATAAAACTGAAAACGGACCTTCTATTTATGTTGAAGCAGAAGTAAAATATGGTTTTAACCTTATGAATGAACTTAAAAAGTTTAAAGAAAAATGCATTAGAGAAATAGAAAGACAAACAACTATGAATGTTGTTCAAATGAAACTTATAGCTAAAAAGCTTACACTACCAAATTTATTTGAAAACTAAAGAAATTAAAGGAAAGGATAAAAAATTATGTCATTTATTATAGCAGTTGATGGACCATCAGGAACAGGAAAAGGAACAATCACAAAATTAGTAGCAGAAAAATTTGATTTTCAATATCTAGATACAGGAGCAATGTATAGATGTGTTACATTAAAAATGATTAATGAAAAAGTTTCATTAGAAAATGAAGAAAAAATTGAGGAAATTTTAAAAAATATTAAAATAGATCTTAATGGAGATAAAATTTATTTAGATGATACCGATGTATCAAAAAGAATAAGAGAAGAAGACGTAACAAATTTAGTATCACAAGTATCACATATTCCAATTGTTAGAACTAGTATGGTTGAACTTCAAAGAAGAATATCTGAAGGAAAAAAAGTTATATTAGATGGCAGAGATATTGGAACAAATGTATTTCCAAATGCTGAAGTAAAAATATATTTAGATGCATCATCAGAAGAAAGAGCAAAAAGAAGATTTAAACAAAATAAAGAAAAAGGAATAGATATACCTTTTGAAGAAGTAAAGAAAAATATTGAATTTAGAGATAACAATGATAAAAATAGCAAAGTAGGTGCTTTAAAAAAGGCAGAAGATGCCATATATATTGATACAACAAATTTAAGCATAAAACAAGTAGAAAGAAAAGTTATAAAAATAATTAAGAAAAAGCAAAAATTAATTAAAACTATTGATAATGCTTATGTTATGACTAAAGATACACCATTAAAGAAATTTACTCATAGCTTTATAAAAGGATTTTTAGGACTTTTATATAGAATAGTTTATAGACCTAAAATAGTAGGGGAAGAAAACTTTCCAAAAGATGAAGGTTTTATAATTTGTTCTAAACATATTAATTACTTAGATGCTGCAGGAATTATATTACTTAATAAAAAGAATATAAGGTTTATAGCTAAAGCAGATTTATATAGATTTGGAATTCTATCTTTTCTTGGACATTTATTTAACATAATTCCAGTAAAAAGAGGAAAAAGTGATATTAATTCAATTAAATTATGCCTAAAAGCTCTTAAGAATAAAGAAACTTTAGGAATATTTCCAGAAGGAACAAGAAAAGGCTTAGAAAAACATATGAAAGTAAAAAATGGAGCTGTTTTTCTTGCAGAAAAAGCTAAAGTAAAAATAGTTCCAGTAGGAATACAAGGGTCATTTAAACCTTTTACTAGAATAACATTTAACTATGGAAAACCAATTAATGTCCATGATTTTAATAATGGTGATGAAGATTGGTTAGATAAAGCAAGCGAAAAGGTAATGAATGATATAATTATGTTGACAAAGGAAAAAGTTTAATATATAATATAATGGTTAAAAAGCAAATTAAAAGGATTGGTAAAATTAATGATAGAAGATAATATTTCTTTTGAAGAATTATTGAATAATTCAATGAAAAACGAAAAACTTGGAAAAGTTGTAGAAGGAACTATTATTAGCATAACAAAAAGTGGAGAAATAATAGTTGACCTTAATTATAAAGCAGATGGAATAATCCCAAGAAGTGAGTATTCATATAATCTTGAAGATAATCCATTAAATGACTTAAAAGTAGGAGATAAAATTACAGCAGATGTTCTTAAATTAAATGATGGACAAGGAAATGTACTTTTATCTTGTAAAAAAAGAAAAAGAATTGAAGCAAGAAAAGAATTTGAAAATAAAGTAAATAATAATGAAATTTTTGATGAGCCAGTATTAGAAAAAAATGATAAAGGCTTAGTAGTAGATTATAAAGGAATTAGAATATTTATTCCACATTCACTTTCTGCAAATCAAACTGAAAGAGTTAGATTTAAAGTAATCGAATATAATCCTAAAGAACATAGAATAATAGGGTCTGCTAAAATTATACTTGATGAAGAAAAAAAGAAAAAAGAAGATGAATTTTGGAATAATGCAGAAGTAGGAAAGACATATAAAGGAATAGTTAATAGCATTTGTTCATATGGAGCTTTTGTAGACATTGATGGTGTACAAGGGTTACTTCATGTGTCTGAAATGTCTTGGGATAGAGGAGCTAATCCAAATGATATTTTAAAGCCAAATCAAGAAATAAATGTTAAAATAAAGACATTAGATAAAGAAAATAAAAGAATGCAATTAACTTATGAAGGAAAAGGCGAAGACCCTTGGAAAAAAGCTAACTATAAAGTTGGAGATATAGTAAGGGTAAAAATAAAAAAGTTAATGCCATTTGGAGCATTTGCAGAATTAGAAAAAGGAATTGAAGGCTTAATACATATATCACAAATCTGTGAAGAAAGAATAACTAAACCTGAAGAAAAATTAAAGGTTGGTCAAAAAGTTAATGCAAAAATAATTGATGTTAACTTAGAAGATAAGAAAATAGAACTTTCAATAAAAGAATTGGAAGGAACAAGTAACGAATATAATAGTGAAGAAGAATAAAATACCACAATTTATAGGGGGAAAATAAAATGATAAACGAAAAAATAAGAAATATTGCAATTATAGCACACGTTGACCATGGTAAAACAACATTAGTTGATGCTCTTTTAAAACAAAGCCATGTATTTAGAGAAAATGAACAAGTCGGAGAAAGAATAATGGACTCTAATGATCTTGAAAAAGAAAGAGGAATCACAATTCTTTCTAAAAATACATCAGTTATGTATAATGGGGTAAAAATTAATATAGTTGATACTCCAGGTCATGCTGATTTTGAAGGAGAAGTTGAAAGAGTATTAAAAACTGTTGATGGTGTTTTACTTGTTGTTGATGCATTTGATGGACCAATGCCACAAACAAGAGAAGTTTTAAAGAAATCTTTAGCATTAAACCTTCAACCAATAGTTGTAATAAATAAAATAGATAGACCAGGGGCAAATCCATTAAAAGCTGTTGATAAAGTATTAGAATTATTTATGGATTTAAATGCAACTGATGAACAATTAGACTTCCCAGTTATATATGCATCTGCTAAAAATGGTATTGCTAAAATGAATTTAAATGATGAAAGCGATAACATTACATGTATTTTCGATACAATTATTGATTATATAAAACCACCAAAATGTGAAATAGATGGACCAATGCAATTATTAGTATCAAATATTGATTACGATGATTACCTAGGAAGAATAGCTATTGGTAGAGTTGAAAGAGGAACAATAAAAGCTGGTCAATCAGTAAGTATTTGCAAAGAAGACAAAAATGCTCAAGGTAAACTTGCAAAACTATTTACATATGAAGGATTAAAAAGGGTTGAAGCAGAAGAAATAAAAGCAGGAGATATAGTTGCTGTATCTGGAATACCAGATATAAATATTGGTGATACAATATGTGATTTTGATCATCCAGAAAAAATTCCTTTTGTAAATATTGATGAACCAACAGTTTCAATGACATTTAGTGTTAATGATGGTCCACTTGCTGGTAAAGAAGGAAAATTCGTTACATCTAGACATATTAGAGATAGATTATTTAAAGAACTTGAAAGAAATGTTTCATTAAGAGTAAAAGAAACAGATAAAGCTGAAAGTTTTGAAGTATGTGGTAGAGGAGAATTACACTTATCTATATTAATTGAAAATATGAGAAGAGAAGGCTTTGAACTTTTAGTATCTCGTCCAAAAGTTATATTTAAAGATATAGATGGAGTAAAATGTGAACCTATTGAAACATTAAGCGTAAATGTTCCAGATGATAGTGTTGGAAATGTTATTGAAAAACTAGGAAGAAGAAAAGCTGAAATGGTTAATATGGAACCTGCAGAACCTGGACATACAAAGATAGAATTTGATATTCCAGCTAGAGGCCTAATTGGATACAGAACAGAATTCTTAACTGATACAAAAGGTGAAGGAACAATGTCAAGTGTATTTAAAGAATACGAACCATATAAAGGTGAAATACAATCAAGAACTAGAGGAGTTTTAGTTGCTTTTGAAGCAGGAACTTCAATTACTTATGGTTTATATAATGCACAATTAAGAGGAGAACTTTTAATTGGAGCAGGTGTTGAAGTATATGAAGGTATGATTGTTGGTATTAATTCAAGAAATGAAGATATATCTATAAATGTATGTAAAGAAAAGCATTTAACAAATACTAGAGCATCTGGATCAGATGATGCACTACGTTTAGTTCCACCTCTAAAAATGTCATTAGAGCAATCAATTGAATTTATTGCTGATGACGAACTTGTTGAAGTAACACCAAAAAATATAAGATTAAGAAAGAAAATATTAGACACTAAAACAAGAGAAAGACAAGCTAAAAGAGCACAAAATGATTAATATTTTTATTTTGGGACGGACCTTTTTGAAAAATTTTCAATTTAGGTCCGTCCATAAATGAAAAAAGTTAGGAGAAGAGATGAATTTAGAAGATATAAAGAAAAGAGCTTTAGAAAATCATATTCCAATAATAATGGATGATACTTTAGAAGTAATCGAAAATATAATGAAAGAAATAAAGCCAAAGGCAATTTTAGAGATAGGAACTGCAGTTGGATATTCTGCTATATGCTTTTCAAAATTTCTTGAGCCATGTGGATTTATAGACACAATTGAAAGAGATGAAGAAAGAATAAAAGAAGCAAAAGAAAATATAAAGATTATAGATAAAGATACAACCATAAATATTTTAGAAGGTGATGCAGTTGAAATATTACCTACAATAAACAAAAAATATGATATGGTATTTATTGATGCGGCAAAGGGTAAATATCCATTTTTCTTAGAACAAGCATTAAGATTATTAAAAGAAGACGGAATTATTTTTGCAGATAATATTTTATATAAAGGATATGTAATGAGTGATTATAACAAGCATAAACAACGTACAGCAGTTACTCATTTAAGAGAATACATAAAGCTTACAACAGATAATCCTAAATTAAATACAAAAATATTAGAAGTTGGAGATGGGTTAGCTATAACTAAGATTAAGCAATGATAATTATTTGTTTGCTATCTTATTAATATTAATAGATAATATCAATAAAATAACTAATTAAAAAAATTTCTCTTCCCTCGAAAGAGGGGACTTATTATTTTATACAAAAATTATGCTCAATAAAGCCCCGCATTTTTCATTTATGTTTTTTATCTTTCAATATCATCTTTATTTATATTTTTCATTATACTCTGCTTTTTCATATTTATTTCTTCCCTGTATTTTCTTTGTGCTAAAGCCATTACATCTGGAATTTTATTAATAGTTTTTTCATCTAATAATTCATTAAAAAACCATCCATATATAAAACATCTTTTGATTTCAGTTCTAAAGTCATTTAATGTACCTCTAAAACCTGCAATTAACCTTCCTGGGCATTGCTTTGGGTTGCTTCTTCTTTCTACTGAACCGTATCTTAACTGCATTTCTTTATGAGTAATTACATTCTTTAAAGGTATATTATGTTTAAGCATTAATGTAGCAATAAGTTTAGCTTGATTGTGAATTGCATATTCATAATTTATTCCTTTACAAATTAATCTTTCAACACCAATACTATTGTGATTGCCAAAATCTGTACCAGTATGTGTAGTAGCTATATTGTCAGGTATAAAATGATATATGCTTTTATCTCCAACTAAATAATGATATCCAATAGTACTTCCGGATTGACCAGCATCATAAATTTTTTTATAATAATGTTCCATATTATATTCAACTGGACTTTTTCCTGTTCCTAGTGATACTTCGTGAATTACAATATATTTAGGAATTTGAGATTCTAATAAATTTGAAGAATTACTTGGTAATATTTTTTCTTCAACATTAACTTTAATATTTCTATCAGGTCTTTTAAAAATATGATATTTTTTCATATATCAAAACTCCTTTCTAAGTTAATTATAGAGGAAATATACTTTTTAAGTCAATATATTGTCAGTAAAATACATTGAATAATTTAATATTAGAATAATATTATTAATAAAAGAAATTTAGTAAAAAATGAAGGAGATAGCAATGAATGTAGATTATTTAGAAGAAACTATTAAAAAAAGTTATGAAATTCAAATAGATAATATAATAAAAAATACTGACTCTACTGATGATAATGTCTATTTTATTAAAAGTCAAAATAACAAATACATTTTTAAAATATATAAAAATATAGAACATACTGAGTCAATGATAAAATTGTACAACTTCTTAAATGAAAACAATTTCTATGTACCTAAAATTATGCAGGCTAAAAATAAAGAATATTATACAAAATACAGTGATAATTATATTGTTTTGTATTCTTTTTTAGAAGGTATTCAATTCAAAAATACAATACAAACAGCTAATAATATTATTATTTCAAAACTTGCTAAAGAAATACGAAAACTACACGACTTAACTGAAAATATAAACTTTAATCTTAAACAAATTAATTTTGAGGTAGAAAATGAATTTAAAAGAAAGTCTATTTTACATTTTGATTTAACAAAAGATAATATTTTTATAAATCAAAATAAAATAGGTTTTATTGACTTTGATGATGCAAAATTTGGACCATCAATTTATGATGTAACAATTGCCATTTCATTATTATTCTTTTCTAAAAGTAGGGGTGCTGAATTAGATAAGGTAAAAACTTTTATTGATTCTTACTATGAAAATGATATTATAAATAAAGAAAAAGAAGTACCTTATATAAAAAGTATTGCATTAAAATGGATTGATTATCTGCTTAATGAAAATAGCTTTGATACTTCTACAAGAGAAAGTTTTGAGGTTAAGAAAAGATTGATAAAAAAATATTTATAGTGCCTTGCTAAACAGGTACTATTTTTTTGTGATTTTCATTGACTAAGAAATTTTATAATGGTATACTATCAAAGTAGAAAAAAATAAATTAAAGGAAACTAAATATGAAAAAATTAAATGTATCAATTATAATTATTACAATTATTTTAGTATTAGGAATAAACTCAGTTTATGCAGTTAGTACAAAAAAGACCAATAGTACAAATGCATCAGTTCAAACAAATGAAATAAATAGTGAAGAAGCAAAAGAGGAAAGAGCCAATAAAAATTTAAGCTCATTAGAAGTAGAAGGATATAATTTAAATCCATATTTCAATAAAAATAATTCAATTTATACTGTAATTATTCCAAAAGATGTAACTTCAATAGATATTAATGCTGAACCTGAAGCTACAGGTGCTATTGTAAGGGTATCAGGTAATACAAAGCTTACTAAAAGTGAAAATACAGTTAGCATAAGAGTTACCTCAGAAGATGGCACTTCAAAAGTATATACAATTAATGTTTTAAAAGAGCCTGAAGTAAATTTAAAACTAACTAGTTTACAAATTGAAGGTATTGATTTAGAACCAGTTTTTGATTCAGATATATTCTATTATACATCTTCACTAGAAGATACGGAACTAAAAAGTCTTAACGTTAATGCTTTAGCAAATGAAAAAAATGCTAATATTGAAATAACTGGTGCAGATAATTTAGTTGATGGAGAAAACTTAATTAATATAATTGTATCAAATGATGAAGAAAAAACAGTATATCAAGTAAATCTTGATGTAGATATGTTAGGCGAAAAAGAAAAGGAAAAAGATAATGTAATTACTAGATTAAGAAAAATTATAAATTATTCTTTATTGGGATTTGCAGGTTTCTTGTTATTTATTGTATTTATTCTAGTTATTGTATTAATTAGAAAAATAGTAAAAAATAAAAAGCATAAGCACCATATAGATGAAAGATAAATAATTAAATTCTTAATTAACAAAAGTTTCATATAAAATAACCAAGGAGGAGAATAAAATGATTAAAAAAGTAGCAATTTTAGCTAATGGTGGAGATGTCGCCGGTCTTAATCCTGTTATAAGAGCTATTAAAAAAACAGCTGAGCAAAATGGAATAGAATGTTATGGATATATAGATGGTTTTAGAGGACTAGTTGAAAATAAATATATTAGATTAGACAAAAATCCAATTGCCTCTGGTATTTTACCTAAGGGTGGATCAATTATTGGTTCTTCAACAAACACAATAGTTTTTAATTATAAAGTAGAAAATCCTGACGGAACAGTTGAATACAAGGATTTATCTGATTTATGTATAGAAAATTTTAAAAATGCAGGATTTGATTGCTTATTTACTTTAGGCGGAGATAGTACTCAAAAATCTGGTAGAGATTTATTTGTTAAAGGAATAAATGTAATAGGCGTTCCAAAGACAATTGATAATGATGTTGCTTGTACTGAAGTTACTTTTGGATATAATACAGCTGTTTCTGTTGCAACAGAAGCACTAGACAGATTACATACAACTGCTGAAACACATCATAGAATAATGTGCTTGGAAGTTATGGGTAGATTTGCAGGTTGGATTGCATTAGAATCTGCAATAGCTGGTGGAGCTGATGTTGTTTTAATTCCAGAAATACCTTATGATATAAATAAAGCGGCTGAAGCTATAAAGAAAAGAATTTCTATTGGAAAACAATTTAGCGTTGTCGTTGTATCTGAAGGAGCAATGCCAAAAGATGGAGAAGCTTCAACATATGAGGTAGATATAGATAATGGAACAGGAATAAGCATAAAATTCTCTGGAGCAGGAGAAAGAGTAGCAAAGGAGTTAGAAAAACTTACAGGATTAGAAGCAAGATGCACAACTTTAGGATATATGCAAAGAGGAGGAACTCCTTCTGCTTATGATAGAGTTTTATCTACAAAATATGGAGCTAAAGCAATGGAACTTGCAATGAATGGAACATTTGGAGTTTTAACTGTCATAAAAAATGGAAAATTAGATTATGTACCACTAGAAGAAGTTGTTGGAGAAAATAAAAAGCTAGGTGCTGTTGAAGGTGGAACTAAAGAAAGCAATGTAAGATTAGTTACACCAGATTGTGAACTTGTAAAAACAGCAAGAGATATAGGAATTAGCTTGGGTGACTAATTTATGATTTAACTAAGTGAATGAAAATATTTTTTCACTTAGTTTTTTATTAATCAAAGTTTTCTTAAAATCTGATTTATTATATATTTATAGATTTACACAAAAGGAAGCTCTCCCGAGAGGGAGAGCAACCGTATGTTATTTTGTGCAAATAACGACCTTGTAGCCGTCTTCTCTGTTGTTGTCTTTGACAATCTGGGCAGGGTTCCATTTGCTGTTGGGACTTCCAACTCCGTGTGCTTCATCGACCTTTGCTTTCTTCTGGTGGGCCTCCTGCATAGTGAAACCATGCAAATTGTCCCAATGCTTAGAAAATTCGCTCGTATACATACTTATCCTCCTTGATAAAATTATTTATTGCGTTGGAGTGAAAAACAATGTTTTCATTATTAATTATAACATATTTTAGTTATAAATTCAAATTATAGAATAACCATAAAAAGGAGCTGACATGAAAGTTATTTTTTTAGATATTGATGGTGTTTTAAATTCAGATGAATACATAGATAAAATAAAGAAACTAAATGTTAATACAATAAAAAGAAAAGTTAGTGTAAATAAAATAAGTTTATTAAAAAAGGCTGTAGATGCAACAGGTGCAAGAGTAGTTTTAACGTCTTCTTGGAGATATAGAAGAGATGGGACTTTATTAAAAAGTTTATTATTAAAATATGGTATTTGTGCAGATTCAACACCTTTTATGGATAACAATCGAGGTATAGAGATAAAATCATATTTATCCAATAATCCAGATGTAGATAGATATGTTATACTAGATGATGAAATATTTGAATCTTTTGATGAAGAACTTATGAAACATTTAATTAAAATTTCAGATAAAAATGGACAAGGGTTTGGTGAAGGATTACTTCCAAAAGATGTAGATAGAATTATTGAAAGATTAGGTAAAATAAAACAAGATAAAGAGAAACAAGATGAGTTTGAAAGATAAATTGAATTATTGTGAGATATGATAGCTTTAATATTTACAATTTACATAAATTTGTGTATAATATAAAGTGTTAAAATAAATAGAAATGAGGTATAACATGGATTTTAAAACATATATAGCAGAAGCTATTTCAAATGTAACTAATATAGATAAAGAAGAAATAAAAACATATATAGAAATACCAAAGATTGAAGCTAATGGAGATTTTGCATTTCCTTGTTTTAGACTTGCAAAAGAATTAAAACAATCTCCTATAAATATTGCAAATAATATAAAAGATAATATTATAGTAGATAATAATATAATATCTAAAATTGATGTAGTAAATGGATTCTTAAATTTCTATATTGCAAAATCTTGCTTAGCAAAAGAAACTATTATGAAATTTGATAGTCAAAAAGAAGAATATGGTAAATCGGAAATAGGAGAAGGTAAAACAGTCATTGTGGAATATTCATCTCCTAATATTGCTAAACCTTTTCATATTGGTCATTTAAAAACAACTATTATTGGTAATTCTTTATATAAATTATATAAATTCTTAGGATTTAAAACAATAGGAATTAATCACCTAGGAGATTATGGTACTCAATTTGCAAAACTAATTGAGGGATATAAAAGATGGGGAGAAGAATACGATTTTTCTACTGATGCCATAGACAAATTAGCAGATATTTATAAACGAATTAACGCATTATGTGAAGAAGATGAAAATGTATTAGAAGAGTGTAGAGCTACCTTTAAAAAGCTTGAAGATGGAGACAAATACTGCACAGAACTATGGAATAAATTTAAAGACTTAAGTATTGAAGAATTTAATAAAATTTACGATTTATTAGGTATAAAATTTGATTCAATAAAAGGTGAAGCTTTTTATTCAGATAAAATGCAAGAAGTTATAGACTTACTTGAAAAATCAGGTAAACTTATTGAATCACAAGGAGCTAAAGTCGTAGATTTAGAGAATCAAGGAATTAACACACCATGTATAATACAAAAGGCAAATGGTTCATCAATTTATGCAACTCGTGATTTAGCAGCTATTTTATATAGAGCTAGAACTTATGACTTTGATAAATGCTTATATGTTGTTGGTGAAGAGCAAAGCTTACATTTTAAACAAGTTTTTGCTGTTGCAAAATATTTAGGCTTAGATGAAAAATATACAAATGGATTAGAACATGTAAGTTATGGAATGATTAGACTTCCTGAAGGTAAAATGTCATCAAGAAAAGGTAATTTTGTCAAAGTTAAAGATTTAATTGATGAAGCTATTTCTAAATCTAAAGAAATTATAAAAGATAGAGATATAGAAAATAAAGATTTAATTGCAAAACAAGTAGGAGTGGGTGCAGTTATTTTTGAAGACTTAGCCGAATCAAGAACAAAAAATCAAGTATTTGATTTAAAAGAAGCTCTAAACTTTAATGGAGAAACAGGACCATATATTCAATATATGACAGTAAGAACAAAGAGCGTACTTGAAAAAGCTGGATATTTACCAAAAGTAGAAGAATTAAATTTTGAAAAAATAACTGATGATAGTAGTATTAAGCTTTTAAAACTAATAGATAATTTTAACAGTATTTTATTAGATGCAATGCAAAAAAATGAACCATCTATTATTTCAAGATACTTAATTGATGTATCAGAAACCTTTTCTACATTTTACAATAATAATAAAATTTTATGTGATGACAAAGAAGCACAAGATGCAAGATTGTATATTACATATATGACAAAAGTTATACTTACTAATGGATTAGGTATACTTGGTATTGAAGTTCCAGAAAAAATGTAATAGTTATTAAAAAACAGTTTAGAGTAAGTTTTTAAACTGTTTTTTTTATGATTTTAATATTTATAAAAAATATTTAAAAATGTGAAAAAAATATTGACGTAGACAAACAACTTTTTTATATTATTAATTGATAACTTTTAACAAGGATATGTATTCATGGAAGAATTTATTACTACTTAAATAAAATCTTTTACTAGTGTTGAAAATTAATAAAAATTTATGTATAATACCTTTGTAAATAAAATTTATAAAGTAATTGAAAGGTTTAATTTAATGACAAAAGTAATGTTTATATCAAGTATGGGAGGGCATTTAAGCGAACTTCTTAAACTTGATTTTGAAAAATATGATTATTCAATTGTAACTGAAAAAACTGAATCAGATAAAGATTTATCTGATAAATATCCTGAGAAAGTATATTACTTAGCATATGGTACAAGAAAAACACCTTTTAGATACTTTTTTATACTATTGTTTAACTTTTTCAAAAGTTTATATTTATATTTTAAATTACATCCCAAAGTAGTAGTTACTACTGGAACTCATACAGCTGTTGCAATGTGTTATATTGCAAGAATTTTTGGAAGTAAAGTAATATGGATAGAAACATTTGCAAATAGAAATTCTAAAACGCTTGCAGGAAGATTAGTCTATCCTATTGCAAATACTTTTGTAGTACAATGGGAAGAAATGAAAAAACTATATCCTAAAGCTGTTTGCTGGGGTTGGATTTATTAAAAATATGGAGGCATTAAAGTGATATTTGTAACACTAGGAACTCAAGACAAGCATTTTTCGAGATTATTAGAAGCAGTTGATAAATTAGATATTGATGAAAAAATAATTGCACAAATAGGAAGTACTGATTTTACTTCTAAAAAAATGGAGATACATAAATTTTTATCTCAAGATGAATTTAATAAATATATGAAAGAGGCAAGAATAGTTATAACACATGCAGGAGTTGGAACTATAATTTATGGACTTAATATAAATAAAACTATGATTGTCGCACCAAGGCTTAAGAAGTATGGAGAACATGTTAATGATCATCAGCTTCAAATATTAGAGACTTTTTCAAAAGATGGGTATATAATACCTTTATTAAATTTTGATAATTTAAAAAACAAAATAGAAGAAGCTAAGAATTTTAAACCAAAACAATTTAAAAGTAATAATAAAAATTTTATTAAACATCTAGATGATGAGATTATAAGACTTATAAAAAATAAATAGAATTGAACAAAGGAGCAAAATGAACCAAAAGAAACAATTAATGAAAAATACAATAATAATTGCAATAGGTAAATTAAGTACACAGATTATTTCGTATTTACTTTTACCTTTATATACATCTAAGTTAAATCCTTCGGAGTATGGTAATTATGATTTTGTTTGCACTTTATCTATATTTTTATGTCCAATAATTACTTTACTTATGGAAGAATCAATGTTTAGATATTTGATTGATGCTGATAGTAAAGTACAAAGAAAGAGAATAATAACTCAAACAATTATATATACACTCTTTGGCACAGTTATATTTACATTTCTAGCAGCACTTATTATGGGATTTGGAACTGACTATACACCAATGTATATTACTGCAATTATTACATTTGTCATATCAAATATTTTAATAGGATTAAGTAATGCTTTATCTAGAGGACTAGGAAAAATAAAGCTATATTCTATATCTAATTTTATTTTAGGCATATCTACAATTATACTTAATGTTGTATTTATTTTAGCATTAAAAGCTGGAGCAGAGGGCCTTTTATGGGCAAATACGATTGCAAATGCCTTTACTGCAATAACCATTTTAGGACTATTAAAACTTCCAAAATATATAGGAAAAATAGATAGACCTTTAATGAAAGATATGATAAAATATTCTATACCATTGGTACCTAATAGCATTTCTTGGAGCATTATAAATATGTCAGATAGAATAATACTAACACAATTGGTTAGCTCAGCAGCAAATGGTATATATGCTATGGCAAATAAATTTCCTAATATTATAAATGTTCTATATGGATATTTTTATACGGCTTGGAAGGAATCTGCTGCAAAAATAGTTAAAGAAGAAAATAAAAACCAATATTATAATAGTATTTACCATGATGCCAAAAGGTTTTTATATGCAGTGACAATATGCTTAATAGCTGTAATGCCGTTTGCATTTCCGATTTTTATTGATGAATCATATAATGAAGCATATATATATATTCCAATAATAATGGTAGCAACATATTATTCGAATTTATCTAGCTTTTATGGAGGAATATTTTCTGCATATAAAGATACTAAAATAATGGGAACAACTACAATGGTTGCAGCTATAATTAACTTAGTAGTGGACTTATTGTTTGTAACAACTTTCAAAATTTATGCAGCATGTTTTTCAACATTAATTGCAAATTTAATAGTATATTTTTATAGAAGATACAAACTTAAAAAATATATTAAACTAAAAGAATTAAAATGGCAAGGACCAATGCTTTTCTTAGTTATAATTTGCTTAGCATATTATGCTAAATATATTCCTTCAATAGGCAGTAATACAGTTCTTTTATGGTCAATTAATGTTATTTCACTTTTAATAGCTATATCTTATAGCTTACTAAATAATTGGAAGTTTATAAAAGGAATTCTAGGAGCAATAAAAGGAAAATTTAATGGAGTAAGAAAGGGTTAATAAAATGCAGGAAACTATAAAATCTGAAAATCAAATTTCAAAAAAAGTAAAGAAAAATACTTTTGAATATTCTTTTTGGCAAGTATTAGAATATTTTATAGTATATAGTTTTTTAGGATTTGTTATTGAAACATTATATGGCCTTTTAACAAAAGGGGTCATAGAAAGTAGACAAAGCATGCTATACGGTCCATTTTGCTGTATATATGGGTTAGGTGCGATTTGTTTACTTTGCATTCCAAAATCTGCAAAGAAAAATAATTGGACATTATTTATAGCTGGCTTTATAATAGGCTCTATTGTTGAGTATATGATAAGCTGGATTGGAGAAGTAATTTTTAATATAAAATGGTGGGATTATTCAGACTATCCATTAAATATTAATGGTCGTATATGTGTTATATTTTCTATCTTTTGGGGTATACTTACAATTTGCTTAAATAAAGTAATTAACCCTACTGTAGATAAGATAATTAGTAAAATTCCAGTTAAGGTCTTACACATTTTGACTGTAGTAATTATTATATTTATATCTATTGATTTTCTTGTTACAAGTTTTGCACTAAAAATGTTTGAAACAAGACTAATATATAATTATGATTTAGAAGTTCAAGGCGAAGAAGATTATTACGAAAGATATTTAGATATTTATCAAAATAATCCAGGCTTAAAAGATTTTGTAGATAAAGTTTTTTCAGATGAAAAGATGCTTAAAACTTTTCCAAATATAAAATTTACATTACAGGATGGAAGTATATTATGGATTAAAGATATTTTAACAGATATCAAGCCATATTATATTAAACTTTTTTAACATTAAATTAGCTAATATTAAAAATAACTTAGGTTTTTAAGTAAATCCTTTAAAAACTTAAAAGAAATTTAGGAGGAAAAAAATATGAAATATTTTGGAACAGATGGAATTAGAAGAATTGCGAATACTGAACTTTCACCAGAATTAGTATATAAGGTTGCAAAAGCTGGAGCATATGTATTATCTAAACATACAAATCATACTCCAACTATCTTAATAGGAAGAGATACAAGAATATCTGGTACTCTTATCGAAAGTGCTATGACAGCCGGATTCTTAAGCTATGGTGCAAATGTAAAATTAGTTGGAGTAATACCAACACCAGGTATTGCATACTTAACTAAAAAGTTAAAGGCTGATGCTAGTGTAGTTATTTCAGCATCACATAATACATATGAATTTAATGGTGTTAAGTATTTTAGCAATAAAGGAATGAAAATTCCAGACAGTATTGAAGAAGAAATAGAAGAAGTTCTTGATTCAGATAAAATAAACGAGCTTATTGCTGAAAGTAGTAAAATAGGTGTTTCTGAAAATAGAGAAGATCTATTAGATGAATATTTATATTTCTTTAGAAAAACTTTTGAAGATGATTTTGAAGCTTTAGATAAGGATAATTTTACAGTAGCAATAGATACTGCAAATGGTGCTACATCTGTTATAGCAGATAAAGTATATACTGCTCTTGGAATTAAGCATTATATATTAAATAATACACCAAATGGAACTAATATTAATGAAAATTGTGGATCAACACATTTAGATATGCTTAAAAAGTTTGTTATTGCTAATAAATGTAATTTAGGTATAGCTTATGATGGTGATGGAGATAGATGCCTAGCAGTTGATGAAAATGGAAATGAAATTGATGGAGATATCATAATGGCAATTGTAGCAAATGCTCTGAAAAAAGAAGGAAAGCTTGCTAAAGATACATTAGTTGCAACGGTTATGAGTAATCTTGGAATGAAAAAATATTGTGAAAATAACAAAATAGATTTTGTACAAACAAAAGTCGGTGATAGATATGTTCTAGAAAATATGCTTGAAAATGGATATAACTTGGGTGGTGAACAATCCGGACATATAATATTCTTAGACTATAATCCGACAGGAGATGGAATACTTACTTCATTAATGCTTTTAAAAGTTGCACTTAGTGAAAAAAAGCCAATTTCAGAGCTTGCAAAAATAATTAAAATTTATCCACAAGTATTAATAAATGCTAAAGTTTCATCAGATAAAAAATATGATTTTGACAAAGATCCAGAAATAAAAGAAAAAATAGATGATTTAGAAAAAGAATTTTCAGGTAATGGTAGAGTTTTAATTAGAGCATCTGGTACAGAGCCACTAGTAAGAGTAATGATTGAGGGGGAAGACCAAGAATATATTACAAAAAAAGCAAAAGAGTTAGCAGAATTTATTGAAAAGAAACTTAGATAATAATGAACACTTGCATTATAAAAAAATAGTGCAAGTGTTTTATTAATTATTGAAGTAAGAAATAAAGTTTCGTAACAGAAATGTAACAAAAATTTAATATAAAATATATTGAAAATTATGTCAAAATAATATATTATAAAGTAAATTGTAACAAAGGAGGAAGTATTTATGCCAATTATTAATTTTGCAAATCCAATACATGTAGTAGTAGCACTTGTTTTAGTTCTTTTATGTGCATTTTTAGCACAACAATACAAGAAAAATACAATTCCATGTGTTGTTCTATTAGTTTTCTTAGCAATATTAGTAGGTCATACAATTGAATTATCAGCATTAAATGATGTTACAGATATTACACCATTTGCTGTATCAATTGCTGTAGATGAAATATTTATATTTGTTTCATTCTTATTCTTCATTTGGCTTGATAAAATTCAAATAGAAGCAACAAAAACCACTAAAGGCAAAAAAACTAAGACAGATAAAAAGGACAAAGCAGACGAAAAAGTTATTGAAAAAGATGGCTTAGATGTACTTTGGAAAAAAGTTTAATGAAAATTATAAATGATTTTCGAAAATCACAAAAGAACCTTATATAATTAATATATGGTTCTTTTTTAGTATTTTTACTAAAATACTTTATTTTGTAAATTTATAGTGGTATAATATTAGTCGCTTGAATATTGACAAAAAAATTGCCAATAATAAAATAAGTAAATGGAGGTAATTTTTATGATTTCAAAAAGAAAAGTTGTATTAGTTGGAACTGGTTTTGTTGGAATGAGTATGGCTTATGCCTTAGAAAACCAAGGAGGAGTAAACGAACTTGTACTTATTGATGTTTTAAAGGATAAAGCTGTTGGTGAAGCAATGGACTTAGCACATGGTATTGCTTGTGCTCCAAGTAGTAGAATTGAAATAAAATCAGGTGAATATGATGAATGTAAAGATGCAGATATAGTTGTTATAACAGCAGGTATAGCTCAAAAACCTGGACAAACTAGATTAGAGCTTGCAAAAACAAATGCGGGTATAATGAAAGATATTACTGAGCAAGTTGTAAAATCTGGCTTTAATGGAATTTTTGTAATTGCTACAAATCCAGTTGATTTAATGACTTATGTTGTAGAAAAGGTTTCTAAGTTCCCTAAGAATAAAGTTATTGGTTCTGGAACAATGCTAGATACTTCAAGATTAAGATATTTAATAGGAGAAAGATTAGACATATCTCCTAAAAATGTTCATGCATATATAATGGGAGAACATGGAGATTCTTCATTTGTTGCTTGGTCTCATAGTTACATCGGATGTAAACCTTTAATACAAATATTAAAAGAAAAAGGTAAAGATGAAAAAATATTAGATGAAATATATACTGATGTTCAACAAGCTGCTTATGAAATTATAAATAGAAAAAAAGCAACATATTATGGTATAGGACTTGGTTTAGCAAAACTTGTTAGAACAATATTAGATGATGACAAAGAAATACTAACTGTTTCTACTTATATAGATGGCAATTATGGTCATTCAGGATTATTTATTGGCGTTCCTGCTATAATTGGTCATAAAGGTGTAGAAGATATACTTAATATTACACTTTCAGATGATGAACAAGCTAAATTTGATGCAAGCTTTGAAGTATTAGAAAAAATGAAAGAAGATATTGATAAAGTCATTGAATAATATAGGAGTAAAAGCAGAATTTGCATTAAAAAAGTAAATCTGCTTTTATTTTTTATATATGGTAAAATTATTATAACAATAAATAGTTAAATTTTTTTAATAATTAGCCTTAGTGTTGACATTTTAGATTATTAAATATAAAATCATAATCAATAATAATATTTTATTCAAAACAAGAAAGGAATGGTAAATAATATGTCATTAGTAACAACAAAAAATATGTTTGAAAAATCAATTAATGAAAAATTTGCAGTTGGTGCATTTAATATTAATAATATGGAATTTGTACAAGGAATAATGGATGCAGCTGCCGAGGAAAATTCTCCAGTAATACTTCAAACCTCATCTAGTGCAATTAAATATGCTAGAATACCATATTTAAAAAAGATGATTGAAGCTGGACTCGAAGAGCAGGATATTCCAGTAGCACTTCATTTAGACCATGGACCAGATTTTGAAACTTGTAAATTATGTGTAGATAATGGATATACATCTGTAATGTTTGATGGCTCAAAATATGATTTTGAGAAAAATATAGAACTTACAAAACAAGTTGTAGATTATGCTCATGAACACGGAGTTGTTGTTGAAGCAGAACTTGGTAAACTTGCTGGAGTTGAAGATGATGTAAATGTTTCAGCAAATGATGCAATGTATACTGATCCAAATCAAGCACTTGAATTTGTGCAAAGAACAGGATGTGATTCTTTAGCTATAGCTATTGGTACGAGCCATGGAGCATACAAATTTAAAGGAGAAGCAAGACTTCGTTTTGATATCCTAGAAAAAGTAAAAGATTTAATGCCAAATGTTCCAATAGTATTGCACGGAGCATCAACAGTAATACCTGAATATGTAGAAATGTGCAATAAATATGGTGGAAATATGCCTGGTGCAAAAGGTGTACCAGATGAAATGCTTCATGAAGCAAGCAAAAGGGGAGTATCTAAAATAAATGTTGATACAGATTTAAGGTTAGCAATGACTGCAGCTATAAGACAAGTATTTGTAGAAACACCTGAGCAATTTGACCCTAGAAAATATTTAGGACCAGGAAGAGAATTTATTAAAGAAACTGTAAAACATAAAATAAGAGATGTATTTGGAAGTAGTAATAAAGCATAGATTTTACGTTTGGGACGGACCTTTTTGAAAAATATCTTTAGATTTGTGACTAAAATAAATTTTCACTTAGATATTTTTCAAAAAGGTCCGTCCCAAAATGCAAAAAAATTTGCATATATTTTTCAAAATAACAAATAATAATATTGATTTCACAAAGTTATTATGGGAGGATAATATGCAAAAAAAGATTCTAATTATTAGTATTCTTTTATTTATATTTGCAACATGTTTTAGTACTGTTTTTGCTACTGGAAATATGGCTAATTTTGCAAGAGAAGCAACTAGTAATGTAGCAGGTGGTGTAGAAAATGCAATGGATACAACAGGTAATGCTATTGAAAATACATGGGATGCTACTAAAAATACTGCTCAAAGTGCAGGTAATGTTGTAGAAAATGTTACAGAGACTACAGTTAATGGTGTCAGAAATACTGTGGATACAACAAACAGTGCGATAAATGATACTACAGCAGGAGAATCTAATTATAAATTTTTAGGTATGAGCCTTGATGTGTGGATGTGGATAATATTAATTGCTATAGTTGTTATTGCAGTAGCATTAATTTGCAAATATATGAAAGAACATAATGATAATGATTAATTAATGTAAAGTGATTTGCTTATTTTTTAAGTAAGTCACTTTTTTGATTATATTTGTTTTATGGAATAGGAAGATTTTAATAGGCAAAATCTAGATTTTTTTCATTAAAATTTAAAAAATAATAGTATTTTATATCAATTTGTGCTATACTAATATTAGTAACTTTTTAGAAAGGATGAAATTAATTATGACTAGTAAAAAACAAGAAATTCTTGCAACTGTTAATACATTACCAGATGATACTACTTGGGATGACGCAATTTATACTTTATACTT
The DNA here is from genome assembly GCA_944392515.1 of uncultured Clostridia bacterium. GTDB lineage: Bacteria > Bacillota > Clostridia > TANB77 > CAG-508 > CAG-793. Next base: position 11,620 of record CALXWV010000006.1, on the reverse strand, counting down.
GCATTCTAAATTACAAAAAAGTCAAGAAGACATAAAAAATGGCAGAGTAATGACTGTAAAAGAATCTAAAGAAAGGATGAGAAAAAAATATGCAAGTTTTGATGTCAAATGAGGCACATAAAGATTTAGAGTCGATATATGAATATATATCTCGAGATTCTATTAAATATGCAAATGAAACTTCAGAAAATATTTATTCTCGTATTTCTGAATTAGAAAACTCTCCTTATTTAGGCCGATATGTTCCAGAATTATCAAACAAGAATTTTAGAGAACTTATTTATAAAAGCTATCGAATAGTTTATGATGTTTCCGAAGCTTCAAATATCGTTTACATACATTTTGTTGTCCATGAAAAAAGAAATTTTAAATCTTTTTATAAATCTTACATAAAAAATAATTTTTAATTTAACTAATTCATGAATTATATTTTAATAAATTCTAAAACACTTTATTTTAGTAAGCTGTTCCTTCTAAAACTCCATTATATGATTTTATTTTATATTACTTTTAACCAAAACATTGAAATATTGCGAAAACCGTGATATATTATATGCATAAATTTTTTGAAATGAGGGAGGTTTTATAAGCTAAAAATAATACAAGTAAATATCTATGGCACGTGATTAAAAAGGAGGAAAAAATGGCTAACATTCAAACAATTCGGCTTGTTTACCACACAGCTTATCTTTCTGAAAAGGAGTATATTAAAACCTTCTTGGAGTTTATAGGCTTTCAGATTTTGGAAGAGCCTTTTCAATTATGGGATGAATTAACCGAAGCTCTGAAGACGGCAACTCCAAGCTATGATTTGGACATTTGGCTCAATCTCAGCCCTGCCTTTGATAATGATGATAACGTATATACCTCATGGCTTTGGCATAGCAAGGCTAGGAATGTGATTGCATTGGATTACTTCTTTTTAAAAGAAGAAGAATCTAAAGATTTCTCAGTAAGAGCATTTTCGAAAAACTCAAAAAAGGATGATAAAACCTTTGAAAATGTACAGACTAAGGAGGAACTTAGAAGAAAAGTTTTGGAAAAGTTAGTCGAACAATTATGGTATGAAGATACAGAAAAGCAAGAAGAGATGAAGTTTATTCTTGATTTGTATCTCAAGCATAACATTTTTGTTTGCTTGCAATCGTTGACGAGCTTATCCCTAGCTAAACTGAATTCAAATGCATTTGGAATTGATTTGCGTCCATCCGAATTTTGGGAGTTTTGTATTAATGGATTTGTGGATTTCTTTAATGAATTGCAACCAGTAAGTCAATCTTTAAAAACAGTTTATGCTATTTACGCATTTGTTAATACTGCACTTATTTGCCAAGAATTAGATTCTCCAACTTGGAAATTTTTTAATAATAATAGAATTACTATTATTTACAACTTATGCAAAGATTCAACAATATCTTTTATAAAAAAAATGAAAAATATTGATGAAAATTTTATCGGGCTTTGGTGTTTAGCTTCACGTAATGCTATTTTGAGTAAAGATACTGACTTTGCAATGAGAGAATATATTTCACATATTGTTTGCAATATACGCGGAAAAGGCTTAAATGGTGATAAATTTGTCAGTAAGTATTACTCAATGCTTGGAGATTATTTTTTTGTTATTGGTGGAAATTGGAGTGGTGCATACGAATCTTATAAAATAGCTCTAGTACAAAACCAAAAGAATATTTGGGCAAATTTTAGATTAGCACTTCTTTATGCTAGAGATGGTAATTATACAGAAGCTAAATATCGTTTACTAATGATATTAGAATTACTAGGCTTACCCAAAGGACAATTTACTATTATTAGTCTTGAAAGAACAACCGATTATGAAATATTCTTTAGAACATATATATTGTTTGCTCAAATTTACTTTACCCTAAAAGAATTTGGAAATATGTTTGAATATATTAACTACGCTTTAAATGTAGTTATATGTTATAAAAAGTGTCCTTGGATAAGCAAGATTGTTGATGATGAGCCCATTTGGAAAATGTTACAAGAGCATTATAAAAATGGTGCTCCAACGTGTAACCTTTGCAATATTTTAGTTCAGTGGAAAGATATATTAAAACTTTCTGTGAATGATGACTCATTTTATAATTTGCTAAAATCAATCACTCCACCCAAAGATAACAACCCCATATATCGTTATTATTAAAAGTCAACTGGCTTTGATAGCTTTCTTGAATAAGAAATTCTGAGTTTTTTCTAACTAAAAATTAGAAAACTTGCTTTTCTTGTTCAACCAAAACAGTAATGAGATAGGAAAACAAATCTTATCTTATCTCATTATTGTTTTTTTATGCAAAAATATGGATATTTTAAAAATTATATGATATACTAAGAAAAATTAAATTTTACTTTTTGAGGAAAGGGAATTTATGAGTAAAAGATACAAAAGAACAAAGAAAAGAAAGTTAAATAGAAGAAGAGTTGGCTTAGTCCTTATAATCATCATTTTAATTATTATAGCTTGCATATATAATAGCGTAAAGCCTAAAGAACAAACAGCCGAGACCATTGCATATAGTGGTCCAACTAAAATAAATAAATGTATTGTAATAGATGCAGGTCACGGTGGGGAAGAAGAACCGGGATGCATATTTGGTAATGTTTTAGAAAAGAATATTGATTTACAAATTGCTAAAAAATTGCAAAAAAAGTTATCTCAAGAATACACACAAGTAATAATGACAAGAACGGAAGATGTAAATGTATATTTGAATGAACGTGCAAGAATTGCCAATAGAAATAATGCGGATATTTTTGTAAGTATTCATCAAAATGCATTAGAAGATGATACTGTTACAAACGGTATTGAAACATGGTATAATCCTGAAAAAGATACTGTAAGCAAAATTTTGGCTGAAAATATTCAAGAAAATGTAATTAGTGCAACAGACGCAGAAGATTTGGGCACAAAAGAAAGCACAGGACTTATTGTAATTACTAAAACAGAAATGGCATCTTGCCTTATAGAAACAGGATTTTTATCGAGCACAAAGGAAAGACAAAAGCTAGTTACTGATACTTATCAAGATAAAATTGTGGAAGGTATTTGCAACGGAATTAAAGCGTATTTTGAAGAAATAGATTCATTAGAAAATAAAGACACTAGTGATTTATCTAGTAATATTGTATAGAATTAAGAGGGTTATATGAATAAAGATAATAAGATAATTGCAAAGAATCCAAATGCATATCATAATTTCGATATATTAGAAACAATAGAAACTGGTATTGTATTATATGGAACAGAAATAAAATCAATTAGAGCTGGAAAAGTAAATTTAAAAGATAGTTATGCTACTATTGAAAAAAACGGTGAAGTTTTTGTTTATTCTATGAGCATCAGTCCTTATGAACACGGAAATATCTATAATAAAGATCCGCTTCGACCAAAAAAATTATTACTAAATAAAAGAGAAATACATAAATTAATTGGTATGACAACTCAAAAAGGTTTCGCATTAGTTCCTACAAAAATATATTTCAAAGGAAATTTTGTTAAATTAGAATTAGGTATAGGAAGAGGAAAAAAATTATATGATAAACGTGAGGATTTAAAGAAGAAAGAAGCTCAAAGAAAAATAGAAAGATATATGAAGCAATAAATTTTATTGTTAAATTAAAAGAAACTTATTAATAAAGATAAAATAATATAAATATAGAAAATAAATAAAAGAAGGGAAGATTTAAACTTTCCTTCTTATTTTATAATTATTTTACTTTTTTATTTCTTATTAATAGAAATGATTGCTTAACAGCATTATATAATAAATTAAATTATTTTCTTAATCTTATTAATATTGCAATAGCAAGTAATACTAAAATTAGACCAATTGCAATTAAAAATATATTTAATATTTGATTAATTTCAAGAGTAGAACTTGAAAGGTTGTTTATATTATTTACACTCTGCACATTTGCATTTGTTTCAGTTGTATAATTTGATATTGTGTTTGAAACAGTATTACCTACTGTACTGTTTGTTGTTGTATTAGTTTCATTTGTTACTGTATTATTTAATGAAGTATCATTTGAAACTGTATTTCCACTAGTTAAATTCATATCAATATTTGAAGCAAATACAAAGCTTGTACAAAATAAAATTGTTATAACTAAAACTAAAATTTTCTTAATATTCAACATAATCAATTCCTCCTAAAGTTTATTAACATTAATATAATAATATATAAAATAAAAAATGTCCATACTTTTTTGAAAATGACATAAAAATGTTAAATTAAGACAAAATAAGTATATATTCTAAGAAAGGACAATATTTAATTTATGAAAAGATTTTATTTGCCTTTTAATAAATTAAAAAAGAAAAGTTTGTATAATTTAGCATATATTGACCCAATTACTGAACTTGGCAACTATTATTATTTTTGTCAAGAAGCACAAGAAGTACTTTTAAAGGATAATAATATACCAAAATATATTTTAATATTAGATTTAGAAAAATTTAGAGCACTTAATCAATATTATGGTCATGACGTAGGAAGAAAATTAATAATCGAACTTGCAAAAAAGATTACAAATTTATTAGTAAACTACAATAATATTATATCTAGATTTGCTAATGATATATTTGCAATTATAATAGAAACAAACGATAACATAAATATAATTGCAGATAATTTATTTAATAATTTAAGACATATAAATGTTGAAAATGAAACATATAATATCTACCCTATAATTGGTGTATATAAAGCCCAAAATAGTGAAAATATACTTATAGCAATAGACAAAGCATTAACAGCACATGATGAAATAATCGGAGATTATAATACTAAATTTAATGTATACAATGAAAATACAGAAAAAGAAATAATAAAAGAACATAAATTAGAAGAAATAATGGAAGAAGCTTTGAAAAATGAAGAATTTAAGGTATATTATCAACCTAAGATTGAACTTAAAACTAATAAAGTTGTTTCTTGTGAGGCTTTAGTTAGATGGTTTAGAAATGATACATTTATTCAACCAAATGATTTTATACCTTTATTTGAAAAAAATAGATTTATAATAAAATTAGATAAATATGTTTTTAAAAAGGCATGCCAAGATATAAAGTATATAAATAACCTCTTAAGAGAAAATAATTATTTTACTAATAAATCAGATATTCAATATATTACCGCTTCAATAAATGTTTCAAAGGAACACTTTTCATATGATAATTTTATAGATGATTATTTAAATATGACAAATAAGATAAACATTCCACTTAACATGATAGAACTTGAAATAACAGAAAGTGCATCAGTATTTAAAGGAATCAGTTTAGCTAGTATAACAAGAGAAATGAAGCAAAAAGGATTTAATATTTCACTAGATGATTTTGGAACAGGTTATTCTTCTCTTAGTATGTTACAAGATTTAACTATTGATGTACTAAAAATAGACAAGTCATTTATAGATAAAATTGGTACTAGCAATATAGTTAGATATATAATAAATATGGCTAAAGATTTTAATATAAAGACTGTTGCAGAAGGTGTAGAAACAAAAGAGCAAGTAGAAACTTTAAGAAATATGGGGTGTGATATTGTACAGGGATATTACTATTCTAAGCCATTAAGTTTAGAAGAATTTATAAACTTTTGCAATAAAACATAATATATGCTATTATTAATAGGAATTGATAAAAATAGGAGAGATAGATATGAAAGAAATAAATAATGTTAGTGAATTTAATATAAAAGATTGTAAAGAATTTGTTAAAGAGAGAAATAAAGATAGTAATAAAGGAGATTTTGGCTACATTGGGATACTTGGTGGATGCAATATGTATTCAGGCGCAGTAAAACTTGCAAACTTAAGTGCAGCATCTATTAGAAGCGGCTCTGGTGTTACTAGATTAATAATACCTAAAAGCATTGAGCAAAGTATTATGCCATATTTACTAGAAGCTACAATTTTTCAACTTAAGGATAATAATTCACACATCATATTTTCTCCTTCCAATATAGACAAAGCATTAAACAAAATTAAAGCATTAGCAATAGGAATGGGGTGGGGAGAGAATGAAGATAATATAGAAATACTTAAGTATATATTAGATAACTATTCAATTCCTGTCGTTATTGATGCTGATGGTTTAAATACATTATCTAAAATGAATGATGAAATACTTCTTAATACCAAATGTAAAGTAATTCTAACTCCTCATTTAAAGGAATTTGAAAGGTTAAGTAAAATTAGTATTGAAGATATCAAGAAAAATCCAATTAAATTTGCTAAAAAATATGCTAAAGAGCATAAAGTTATACTGCTTCTAAAAGGACATACTACTATTGTAACGGATGGAATAGATACTTATTTAATAAATAAAGGCGGAGCCGGTATGGCTACTGCTGGAAGCGGGGATGTTTTATCTGGAATAATAGTTGGAATGCTAGGAAGTTTTGATCCATCTGTTAAATTAGTTTCAACATGTGCGTATATAAATGGCCTAGCTGGTGAAATTGCAGAAGAAAAATATACAGATATAGCAATGAGAGCACATGATACAATAGAGTGCATTCCAGAAGCTATTAAAACCATTAGAAATACTAAAAATTAATAATTTCTTAATAAATAATATAATTTAATTTAATAATCAAATGTTAATATAATAAATAGATAATTATAGGTTATAATTAAAACTTAAATAAAAAGGGGATAAAATAATGTATAATATTTTAGTTGTAGATGATGATAAAGAAATTGTAAAAGCAATAGAAATATATTTAAAAAGAGAAGGATATTCTGTAATAAAGGCATATGATGGAATTGAAGCTATAAACTTAATAAAGCAAAATGAAATACATTTAGTAATATTAGATATAATGATGCCAAATCAAGATGGACTTACAACTTTAGAGAAAATAAGAAAAGATTATTCCATTCCTGTAATACTTCTTTCTGCCAAATCTGAAGATTATGATAAAATATCTGGATTAGAAATAGGTGCAGATGATTATATTACTAAACCTTTTAATCCTTTAGAACTAGTAGCAAGGGTTAATTCTAATATTAGAAGATATGTTAAATTAGGAAGTATAAATAAGTCTCAAAATGTTGGTGAAGAAATATACACAAGTGGTGGCTTAATATTAAACAATGAAACTAAAAAAGTAACCGTTGATGAAAAAGAAATTAAATTAACAGCAACAGAATATAATATTTTAAAGTTTTTGCTTAAGAATAAAGGAAAAGTATATTCAATCTCTGAGATATATGAAAATGTATGGAATGAGGATAGCTTTGCAGCTGAAAACATTATTGCTGTGCATATAAGGCACATAAGAGAAAAGATAGAAATAAATCCAAAAGAACCTAAATATTTAAAAGTTATTTGGGGAATTGGATATAAAATAGAAGATATAAAATAGAAAGGAAAAATATATAATGACAAAAATGCAAGCTATTAAAAATTCTTTTTTCTTAAAAGCAGTATCATACATTTTATTACCTATTATTGTAGCATCTTTAATATTAAGTATAATATATATTAGTTTAAGTAATGAATATGATAATAGTAATAATTTAAAAGAGTCATATTTCAATTCTAGTGGATTTTCTTATGAATACATATCTAATTTAATATCTAATATAAGAAGAATAGATAATGGTTATATCGAGGAAAACAATAATGGAATTTATAGCAAAATAGAAGATAACATATATTATACAGATTATGAATTTATCCACAATGATATTACTTCGTATATTAAATATATAATAATAAATAATGAGACAAATGAACTATATACAAACGTTCAGTCTTCGAATTATTTAGAAGATACGAAAACATTTTCAAATAAAAAAATGTATTGGATATATGAAAATAAAGATAGTATATCTACTAATATTGTTACATTAAGCAAAAATAAAATTAAATACTTAATATCTTCATTTGGAGATATTAGTTATATTACTAAATACAGTATATATAGCTATCTAGATATAGATAATTTTGATTTTTCAAATTATATAAAAGTTGGTTTTACTCTTCTTAGTATATTTGATTATGTACCATTTTTAGCAGATATCTTAATACCTGTAGATATTGTTTTACTATGTATAATAATAGTTTACTTACTATGGTCGATTGGACATAGTAAAACCGCAAGTAAGATACATCTAACAGCTTTAGATAGATTCCCTTATGAATTATTATTAATAGTATTTTTTACTATATTTGGAATGTGCTTTAGCTTTTTTGAAGTTATTTTATTATATGCAAATATACCTACAAATTTAGTAATTTCATTATTATTTATTGGATATATAGGAGCATATATCTCACTTGCAATAATTGTAGATAGTACAATTAGAAGAATAAAAGCAAAAGAATTTTGGCACAGTTTTTTAGTATATAAAATATACAACAGAATAAAAAAATATTTGCATAATGCATCTGATAGAGTATTAGATAAAAGTCCTTCTCAAAGAAATATAATAATTTTTTATATTATTTTTATCGTAATAAGCAGTATACTTGGACTAACATTTTTTACAGGAATAAGCTTTTTAATATTATTAGCATTTTGGATATGGACATTATATTTATTATTACAATTTAATAAAAGATTAAATAAAATAAAAAATGCACTTCATGAAATATATATGGGTAATTCTAATATTAATTTAGATACAAATGAATTAAAAGGAACACTAAAAGAACTTGCAATATATGTAAATGATATTTCAAATGGTTTTAATAATGCAATACAAGAAAAATTAAAATCAGAAAGATTAAAAACTGAGCTTATAACTAATGTATCTCATGATATAAAAACGCCTTTAACATCAATTATAAACTATGTAGATTTATTAAAACAAGAAGATATAAAAGATGAAAAAGCTTTAGAATATTTAAATGTATTAGATAGTAAATCTCAAAGATTAAAAAAATTAATTGAAGACTTAGTAGAAGCTTCAAAAGCCTCATCAGGCAATGTAAAATTAAATATAGAGGAGATTAACTTAAGTGAGCTTTTAAAACAGGTTACAGGCGAATTTAAAGACAAATTTGATGAAAAGAATTTAAGTATAGATTTAGAACTGCCAGATAATAGTGTAAATATAGAAGCGGATAATAGATACATGTATAGAATAATTGAAAATTTATATAGTAATGTATCAAAATATGCAATGGATAATACAAGAGTTTATATATCATTAAATAAAGGTGATAATGAAATAAAACTTGAAATAAAAAATATATCAAAAGAAAAACTAAATATTTCAGCTGATGAGCTTATGCAAAGATTTGTTAGAGGAGATAAATCTAGATTTACTGAAGGAAGCGGATTAGGTCTTTCAATTGCTAAAAGCTTATCTGAACTTCAAAATTGTAAGTTTAATATAGAAATAGATGGTGATTTATTCAAAGCAATTCTTATATGGAATATTAAATAAGTTTTAATTATGAAATTTAAAAATATAAACATTTATTAATAGTTTCCATAAAATATAATTAGGTGATATTTATGAAAACTATTAAATATGATAGAATATCTGCTTTAAATTATGCTAAAAAATGGGCTCTATCTAGAAATCCAAGGTATTATGATTTTGATTCCATTGGAGGAGATTGTACTAATTTTATTTCTCAATGTATATATGCTGGTTCAAAAGTAATGAATTATAATTTTAATAATGGTTGGTATTACATTAATGGTAATAAAAAATCTCCTTCTTGGACTGGAGTAGAATTTTTATATAACTTTTTAATAAATAATAAAGGAGTAGGTCCTAGAGCAAAAGTAGCAAATCAAAATGAGGTTCAAATAGGAGATATAGCTCAATTATCTTTTAATAATAATATTTTTGGTCATAGTTTATTTATAATTAATATAGAAGATATAAATGACTTAAATAAAATACAAATTGCAACACACACATATGATGCACTTGGAAAAAATATAGGAGAATATTATTTTGATAAAATTAGATTTATTCATATAGAGAATGTGGGTAAATATTAAACAAAAAATCTCGCAATAATTCTAATACAGAATTTGCGAGATTTTTTATAATTAATAATCATTTATTATTTAATATATTCATTTAAAGGTTTAACTCTGTAATTTAATTCTCCCATTTGACTTGTAGGAATATATCCAGCAGGGCTATTAATTACATCTGGTATTCTATTTACAATAGATGCACAAGTAAGTTCAACAGTATTAGGTCTTGATACAACAATAGTAGTATTAGGTTCACCGAAAATTGTCCATTCATTTTTATCAAAATCTTCTTTTGAATAAACTTTACCAATACATTCACTTTCAATAGTTATTCCTTCTTTAGTTTCAGTTGTAACAACAGCACTCATACCAGTAGCATCTCCAGACTTTATAGTCATATTTAATGTAGAAGAATATAAATCTTCTTTATATGTTTGTGGAACACATTTTTGTGATTGAGATATAACATGTAGTCCTAATTTTTCACAAAGCCATCCATTTACATTCCACATATATGAAGGTAGATAAGTACCATTATCTATAAGTTTTTGTCTTTCTTCATCACTTATTCTATCAACAGAAGCAACTTCTTTATCAAATTGATCTAGAGTTAAACCAGCTCCATGAGCTTTAGCAAGAGCAATACCATATTCTTCAACATTGTAACTTGAAGAACCTTTTATTTTAGTTATTTTATGAGTTGAACCAGCAATTGAAGAAATTAATTGACCCCAATATATATCTTGATATCCACTTCCTGTAATTGTACAATTATTCTTTTTAGCAAGTTCATCTATTTTATTAGTTAAATTAGGATTTGAATTAGCAGGGAAGAAAGCCTCTTCACAAGTTGTAATTGCATTTATTCCAAGTTCAGCACAAAGCATAAGGGGAGTTTCTAAATCGCTAATTAAACTCATTGTTGTAACAATACAAATATCTGGTCTAGTTTCTTCTAATACTTTTCTAGCATCTTCAGCACTTGAAACAATAATACCTTTATTTTCAGTATTCATTATTTCACCAATATCTTTACCGATAACATTTGGATTAATATCTATTGCTCCAACAATTTCACCTCCATTTTCATATACATAGCGCATTGTAAATACGCTCATTTTGCCTACACCATATTGAACAACCTTAACTTTTCTATCCATAAGATACCTCCTTAAATTTTATTTGTTTTTATTCTATCATATCATTTCCCAAAAGCAAATTATTTATTTAATTTTTACAAAAAAATCTTTTAGAGTAAAGCATTTGTAAAAATTAAAATATGCAAGATAGGGGGAAAGGGGTAATAAAAATTCATTATGATTAAATACGTAGAAATAGAATATAAGAATTAATATTATAAAAAATAAAGAAGATTTAAACTTGATAATCATATGAAAAATCTATTGTAGGGAAAATTTATTTAAAATTAAATTAATTAAAAAAGTAATAGAATAGAAATGAAATAGCAATATAGAAATTATTTAGAAAAGTAATTGACATTTTACTAATAGTATGTTAGAAATAGGGGTATTAGATATCATAAATAGAACAATATGAAGTTGCGTGAAATCAAAGTTTTGCGCAATAAGGTATAGGTCCAAAATATATGGACTGCCTCTACAGGTGTCCTTCTAACTATTGCT
>CALXWV010000005.1 GCA_944392515.1 uncultured Clostridia bacterium | reverse complement strand
ATAATAATAAAGATACACAATGTATCTTGTTCAAATCAAATGTTAACCGCCACCCTGTTGGCGAGATATAAATGCACAGGTGAGCAAATGTTACTCGCAACCCTACTTGCGACAAATAAATGCGTAGGTGGACAAATGTAGCAAGAAATCTACCTTTAAAAGGTAGATTTTTTGCTAGAAATGAGGTATTAATGAAAGTAGAAAATGGAAAATTTTATTTTATAAAAGATAATTTTTTTGATTTATTTAAAGATTATAAATTAATGCAAAATAAGGAAAATGGAAATAAAAGACCATGTTATTTTTGTTTTAACGATTTAGAAGATGAGCAAATAGTATGGTTTGTTCCAATATCTAGTAAAGTCGAGAAGTATAAAGCTATATATGAGAATAAAAAGAAAACTAGAAAAAAAGTTTATAACTTTGTTTTTGGTAAAGTTTTAGGAAAAGAAAAAGCATTTTTAATTCAAAACATATTTCCAACAACAGAAGAATACATAGAAAGTAAATATCAAAGTAGAAAACAAGATGTAGAAATAACAGAAAGTTTAAAAAACGAAATAATAGAAACATCTATGAATGTTATAAAATTAGCTAAAAAAGGTATTATTATTCCGTTTTATGATATTATAGAAATGAAGAAGATACTAATATGTAATTAGTACCTTCTTTTTTATTATTAAATATTTTTCATTCACAAAGTTAAGTTTAACTAAACTATCTTAATTGAGATTCAGCTTGTTGAATTAATTTCTTAACCATGTTTCCGCCTATTTTACCAGCGTCTCTTGCAGATATATTTCCATTATAACCATCTTTTAATGAAACACCAACTTCGTTAGCTACTTCATATTTGAATTTGTTAAGAGCATCTGTTGCTTCTGGAACTGCTTTGTAATTGCTGTTGCTTGATGAATTTGCCATTACGTTCACCTCCTAAAAGTTTTTGTTGAAAAGTATGTTTTCCTTTTCAATATATATGATGCTCATTTATTTTGTTTTTAAACTGGTAATTTATGGATTTTTTTATTTTTTTAATTCTTCTAAGAACATTTCATTAAGCATTTTAGGATTTGCTTTTCCTTTTGTTTGTTTCATTGCTTGTCCTACTAAGAATCCAAGTGCTCTATCTTTTCCTGCTTTAAAATCTTTTACTGATTGCTCATTTTCTGATAAAACTTTTAAGACAACTTCTTTTATAGCATTTTCATCAGATATTTGAATCCATCCTTTTTCTTCAATTATTTTACTTGGAGCTTTTGGATTTTCAAATAATTCATCTAAGACTTTTTTACCTATACTTGAGCTTATTGTTCCTTTATCTATTAATGTTACCATTTCTGCTAATTCTTCTGCAGTAAAAGGTATATCTTCTGGCTCTAATTCCTTTTCATTTAGTATTCTTGCTACATCTGAATTAAGCCAGTTACATACTGCTTTATAATTTTTAGAAATTTCACCTGCTTTTTCGAAAAAGTCTGATAAATATTTTGATGAAGTTATACTATTACTATCTTTCTCAGAAAGACCATATTTATTCATATATCTTTCTTTTCTTGATTCTGGCATTTCTGGAAGTTCTTTCCTAATATTTTCAATATATTCATCTGAAAGTTTTATTGCAACTAAATCAGGTTCTGGGAAATATCTATAATCTTGAGAATCTTCCTTATTTCTCATAGGGAATGTTCTTCCTTCTAAATCATCCCATCTTAATGTTTCTTGCTCTATTTTATTTCCATGCTCTAGTTCATATATTTGTCTTTCTTTTTCATATTCAATTGCTCTTGAAATTGATTTAAAAGAGTTCATGTTTTTCATTTCAGTACGAGTTCCAAAAGGCTCAGTTAATTTATGTACAGATACATTGACATCCGCTCTTAATGAACCTTCTTGCATCTTACAATCTGAAACTTCTATATATTGAAGAATTGATTTTAATTTTTTTAAATATCTATCTACTTCTCCAGTTGATCTTAAATCTGGTTCTGATACTATTTCAATTAATGGTACACCTGCTCTATTTAAATCCACTAAACTTCCTGAACCAAATTCATTATGATTTAGTTTTCCTGCATCTTCTTCTATATGTATTCTAAGTATTCTTATTTTTTTAGGATTGCCAAAATCATCTTCTATTTCAATATATCCATGATTGCAAAGTGGTTTATCGAATTGTGATATCTGATAAGATTTAGGTAAATCTGGATAGAAATAATTTTTTCTATCATTTTTACTATCTTTTGAAATTTCACAATTTGTTGCTAGTCCAGCTTTTACTGCATATTCCACTACTTTTTCATTAAGTACTGGTAGTGCTCCTGGAAGTGCCATACATACAGGACATATATGAGTATTTGGTTCTGCTCCAAATTCTGTTGGACATGAACAAAATATTTTTGTTTTTGTTGATAATTCTGCGTGAACTTCTAATCCAACAATTAGTTCATAATCATTATTTGCCATTATACTATCTCCTTGTCTAATATTAAATTAACTTATTAATATTACTATATTATTTTTTAAAAGTTGGTTTATGATTTTCTCTAAACTTGATTTCTTGTTCAAATTTATATGCAACATTTAGTATCTTTTCTTCTTCAAATCTATTTCCTATTAATTGCATTCCTACTGGCATTCCATTACTATCTACTCCACATGGAAGTGATATTGCAGGAACACTTGCAATATTTATAGATACAGTACATATATCTGCTAAGTACATTTCTAGTGGATTATTGCATTTTTCTCCTATTTTAAAAGCTGTTGATGGAGATACTGGAGTAAGTAATACATCATATTTACTAAATGCTTTATTAAATTCATTTTTTACATATGTTCTTACTTTTTGAGCTTTTTTATAATATGCATCATAGTATCCTGAAGATAACACATAAGTTCCAAGTATTATTCTTCTTTTTACTTCATCACCGAAGCCTTCAGTTCTTGAATTTACATATAACTCTTTTAATGAATTAAAGTCTTTTGCTCTATATCCATATCTTATTCCATCAAATCGGCCTAAATTTGAACTTGCTTCCGCACAGGCAATAATATAATAAGCTGCAAGTGAGGCTTTTGCTACATCAAGTGAAGTTTCTTCTACTGTAGCTCCTAGCTTTTTATATGTTTCTATTGCTTTTTCTAACTGTTCTTTTACCTCTTTATTTATTCCTTCTCCAAAGAATTCTTTAGGTACACCAATTTTTATTCCAGTTAAATCTTTTTCTAGATTTTGTAAATAATCTTTTTTCTCAACATCATATGATGTGCTGTCTTTTTCATCATGTCCTGATATTATATTTAAAAGCATTGCACTATCTTTTACATCTTTAGTTATTGGTCCTACTTGGTCTAAAGATGAAGCAAATGCAACTAGTCCATATCTTGATACTAGTCCATAAGTTGGCTTTAATCCTACAACACCACAAAATGCAGCAGGTTCACGAATTGATCCACCTGTATCACTTCCAAGTGCCCAAGGAACAAAATTTCCTGCTACTGCAGCTGCACTACCACCTGATGAACCACCAGGGACTCTAGATAAATCCCATGGATTATGAGTGATCTTTATTGCTGAATTTTCTGTTGAACTTCCCATTGCAAATTCATCCATATTTAATTTTCCAAGGCTTATTATTCCTTCTTTGTTTAGTTTTTCTACAACAGTTGCATCATATGGTGATACAAAATTTTCAAGCATTTTTGAACTACAAGTTGTTTTCACACCTTTTGTGCATAGGTTGTCCTTAATTCCTATTGGAATTCCAGCATACTCAGATAGTTCTTTGTTTTCTTTTCTTTCTTCATCTATTTTTTTAGACTCATTTAATGCCTCATCAGTTGTAAGTGTTACAAAAGCATCTACATCCTTTTCTTTTTCATTTATTCTATCTATGTAAGCTTTTGTTATTTCTTCTGATGTTAGTTCATTATTTTTTAATTTTTCTACTAACTCATGTACCGTAAGATTTGTAATACTCTCCATTCCTCTGCTTCCTTTCTTTAAGTTTTTATGCTTAT
Organism: uncultured Clostridia bacterium; assembly: GCA_944392515.1. GTDB lineage: Bacteria > Bacillota > Clostridia > TANB77 > CAG-508 > CAG-793. Next base: position 44,417 of record CALXWV010000005.1, on the reverse strand, counting down.
TCTTTCCAGTCTAATAACTCTTTTAATTCTTTTTGAACATCTTCTAATTTTCTACAATTATCTATGTTTACAACATGAATATTTTTATACTTCTCTTTAATTTCATCTGCTAATTTTAAATATTCATTTTGTTGATTTACACTACTTTGTTTTTCAAATTTTGTGAATTTTACTTTTGCTTTTCCATCCCTATCTAGTCTTGTAATATATTCATCTTCATTACCTAAATATAATGTAATATAATAAATATCAAAGTCCATTTGAGATAATCTATTTAACAATTTATTATATACTTCTGTAAATGAATAATCCTTAAAACCCAATCTGCAATAAACTTGTTCTGTAAAAAATGTTCTATCAAAAAGCAAATTTATACTTTTATTTTGCAATTTTTCTATATAGTCCATTAGGTCTTCATACATTACTTTTGCTTTTTCTTTTCCTGCTTTTGTTATATCTGCTGTTCCACTTAGTCTGTATAAATTTGTATATGGTATTACTTTTCTAATATAATCTGTTATTGTTGTTTTTCCTGCACCTTGTGGTCCTTCTACTATTATTATTTTTGAATTTGCCATTTGTTTTATTCCTTATACTATAATTTAGGTTTTAGTAAGTTTTACCTATAAACTTTTTGTATTTTTAAAATTATAAACATTGTACAAATTTAATTTTTGATATTTTTTAATTTAATACCTTTGGTATTTTAAACATATTTCTTTCTTTTTCAGGTGCATTTGCCATAATTCCTTCTTTGTTATCAAATTGGGCTATCTCATCTTTTCTAAATACATTTGAACTATCATTTGCGCCTATAGTTTCATCAAGCTCATCTAAGTTCATTGAGTTTAATAATTCAGTATAATTTAATATATCTTGCAAATTATTTAAGTATTTGTCTATTTCTTCATCTTTTATTTTTATATCTGCCAAATTTGCAATATGCAAAAGTTCTTCTTTACTAACTGTCATATTTTTTCCTTTCTAATCAATTTGATTTACAATATTTTCATTAATATTATTTCTATTTATTTCATTAGTGTTTGTAGTATTTTTTACATCATACCTATCATTTATTTCTTCATAAATAGCACTCATATCTCCATCATAAGCATTTTCGATTCTTTCTGTTTCTTCTAATTGGGCTCTTCTTCTTGATGTTGTATAAATAAAGAAGCTTGAAAGCAATATTACTATAAAAAATATTGTAACTGCTACTATCATTGTTACAGAACCCTTTTCACTTTGTTTCATTTGTTCCTCTCTTTCTTGTGAATAATATTAAAATTTTCTATTCACAACTAATATTTAATTACTCTTTCTTTTTTGTTTTTGTTGTTTTGTTTGATTTTTTTGTAGCTTTTTTTGATGTACTCTTTTTTGTTTTGGATTTTGTAGTTGTACTTTTCGTTTTAGTTTTTTTTGTCTTTTTCTTTGTTTCTTCGCTTTCTGGCTCCCACTTTTCACCTAATTTTGGTTTATTCCAAGATATATAATTGCAAGATTTTGGATTGTTCTCACAAATATAATAATTTTTGCCTCTTTTTGTTTTTCTTACTTGTACTACTCCTCCACATACAGGGCAAGGTACATCTATCTTTTCCACATATGGTTTTACATTTTTACATTCTGGATATCCTGGGCAAGCTAAGAATTTGCCATATTTACCATACTTTACAACCATCATTCTACCACATTTTTCACATGGAATATCTGTAACTTCCTCTTCTAGCTTTACATGTTCTAATTCTTTGTCTACTTTTTCCACTTCTTGTTCAAAAGGTGTGTAAAACTCTCTAATAACTTGTTTCCAAGGTTCTTTTCCTTCTGCGATTTCATCAAACTGATTTTCTATATCTGCAGTAAATTCAACATTGATTATATCTTTAAAATTTTCTGTTAATAGTTTATTTACTACTTTTCCTAAATCTGTTGGAACTAATTGCTTTTGCTGTTTTTGTACATATCTTCTATCTAATATAGTTGATATTATTGTTGCATAAGTACTTGGTCTACCTATACCTTTTTCTTCTAATGCTTTTACTAAACTTGCTTCAGTATATCTTGCAGGTGGCTCTGTAAAACTTTGTTTTGCATCTATTTTTTCTTTTTTTACTTCTTCATTTACCTTTAGCTCTGGCATTTGACTTTCTTCATCTTCGTTTTTGGCATCATCTCTATCTTCTACATATAAAGTCATAAATCCTTTAAACTTAAGAGTTTGTCCACTTGCTCTAAAATTATAATTATTTGCATCAATATTTGCTGATATTGTATCATAGATTGCTTGTGACATTTGACTTGCTATAAATCTATTATATATTAATCTATATAATTTATATTGGTCAGGAGTTAAAGAATTTTTTATTTTCTCTGGTTCTAAATCAATATATGTTGGTCTTATACCTTCATGAGCATCTTGAGCTCCAGATTTTGTTTTATAATATCTGTTTTCATAATATTTTTCGCCATACTTATTTGTAATATGCACTTTAGCAGCAGCTCTTGCTTCTTCTGAAATTCTTGTAGAGTCTGTTCTCATATAAGTAATTAATCCAACTGTTCCTCTACCTTCAACTTTTACTCCTTCATAAAGTATTTGGGCAACTTGCATAGTTTTCTTAATTGGAAAACTTAATTTTCTTGATGCTTCTTGTTGCATTGTACTGGTTGTAAATGGTGGAGCTGGAGTTCTTTTCTTTTCTCCCTTTTTTACATCTGTTACAATATATTTTGCATTTTTTAAGTTTTCTAATATTTCATCTACTTCTTCTTTTTTGTGTAAATCTATTTTTTTACCATTTTTTCCATAGAATTTAGCTATAAATTTTTCTTTTTCTTTTGAAAGAGTAGCTAATATATTCCAGTATTCTTCTGGTATAAATTTTTCTATTTCATTTTCTCTATCTACTATTAGTTTTACTGCTACTGATTGAACTCTTCCTGCTGATAAACCTCTTTTTACCTTTTTCCAAAGTATAGGGCTTATTTTATATCCTACTATTCTATCTAATACTCTTCTTGCCTGTTGAGCATCGGTTAAATTTTTATCTATTTTTCTTGGTTTTTTTATAGATTCTTTTACAGTTTCTTTAGTGATTTCATTAAATGTAACTCTACAAACTGCATCTTCAGGTATGCCTAATAGATATGCTAAATGCCATGCAATTGCTTCACCTTCACGATCAGGGTCGGTTGCTAAGTACACTACTTTTGCATTTTTAGCATCTTTTTTTAGACTATTTATTAAACTTGCTTTTCCTCTAATATTAATATATTGAGGTTCAAAATCGTGTTCTATATCAATGCCTAATTTTGATTTTGGCAAATCTCTAACATGTCCCATTGAAGCAACAACCTTCACATTGCTTCCCAAAAACTTTTTTATTGTATTAGCTTTTGACGGAGACTCAACTATTATTAATTTGTCTGCCATTCTTTGATTTCCTCTCTTTTCACCCAATGGGGACTCCCCTTTTTGGGTGTTATCTTTTATTTTCTCTTTCACCCAAAAAGGGACGTCCCCTATTGGGTTATTTCTTTATATATTTTATCTTCTACATTTTGTATAGCCATTTGATGAGCATTATTACCCATTTGTTTTAATAGTTTTCTATCTTTTGTTAATTCGTTTATTGTAGCATTTAAAGCCTCTGCTGTCAAGTTTTTGTCTAGTATTACCTTAGCTGCATTTTTCTTTTCTAATGCTCTTGCGTTATATTCTTGATGATTTTCTGCAGCAAATGGAAATGGTATAAAAATTGCAGGCTTTCCTACATTTTCTATTTCAGTTACTGTCATTGCTCCGCTTCTTGATACTATTAAATCTGCAATATTCATTATTTCTTCCATATTATAAATATATGGCATTATTTTTATACCTTTTAATTTATCTATATCTAAATTATCTTTTTTTAATTCTTCTTTTACTTTTTCATATTGTTCTGGTCCTGCTGCCCATATAATTTGGTAGTTTGTATTCATTTTATTTTTTATAATATTTGTTAAACTCAAATTAATACTTTGTGCTCCTTGGCTTCCTCCAAATACTAAAACCAATGGTTTATCTAAATCAAATCCCAATTCTAATTTTTTCTTATTTATTTCTTCATCTGTAAGATTTAATTTTTTTACCTTGGTTGGAGTTCCAGTATATACAATATTTTTAGCTTTTGGTAATCTATCTTTAGCTTCTTTAAATCCTATTAAGATTTTTTTTGCTTTTTTTGCAAGCAATTTTGTGGCTACTCCTGGGAGTACATTACTTTCATGAATTATGTATGGAATATTTAGTTTTTTTGCAGCTAGACAAACAGATATACAAATATATCCACCTGTTCCTATTACTAAATCTGGCTTAAAATCTCTTAATATATTTTTGGCTTCAGTAATAGAATGCAATGTTTTGGCTAATCTTTTTATATTTTTAAAACTTAATTCTCTTGATATCCCATATGAATCAATTGTTTTTAATTCATATCCTGCTCTTGGAACTAGATTGACTTCTAATCCTCTTGGTGTACCTATAAATATGATTTTAGAATTAGGCTCTTCTTGCATTATTTTATTAGCAATTGCAATTCCTGGATTTATATGTCCACCTGTCCCTGCGGCAGCAATTACAACCTTCATAAAAACCTCCTTATTTTACATTGGGGACGGACCTTTTTGAAAAATATATAAAATTTTACAAAAAGGTCCGTCCCCAACGTAAAATTTATATTTTTTTTGCTGACCTTGATATATTCATAAGTATTCCCATTGAAGCTAGAAGTATAACTAATGAACTACCACCATAGCTTAAGAATGGAAGTGATATACCTGTATTAGGCATTGAATTTGTTACAACTGCTATATTTAGTATTACTTGAATTGCAATTAATGCCGTAATTCCTATAGCTATTAAACTTCCAAAACTGTCTTTTGCTCTTATTGCAATTAGAACGCCTCTTACTATAAGGACTGTAAATAATGCTAAAACTATTGCACAGCCTATAAAGCCTAATTCTTCAGCTAAAATTGCAAATATAAAGTCATTATGTGCTTCTGGTATGTATAAATATTTTTGTGTACTTTCTCCAAGTCCCACTCCAAATAGTCCTCCTGAACCTATAGCATAAAGGCCTTGAACTGTTTGATAAGATGTACCACTTGTATTTGCCCATGGATCAAGCCAAGCTAAAATTCTGTCTGATCTAAAGCTACTCATTAATTTATCTTTTAAGAAAGGAAATGCTATTACGCATATTCCAAGTCCTGCTCCAACTAAACTTGTTAAATATCTTATTTGGCATCCACTCATTATTATCATTACTACTGTTACAAAGCCTATAATTATACCTGCACTTAAGTGGTTTTGAACAAATAATAATATTAATATTGGTATTCCTACTGCAACTAGTGGCTTTAAGCAAGATTTCCACATTCCTTGAATTTTATTTTTAGGGTCACTATAATATCCTGCTACCCATATTATTAAACCTATTTTTGTTATTTCTGATGGTTGAATACCAATTCCTATATTAATCCATCTTCTTGCACCATTTGCACCTGAACCTATTACTGGTAAAAGTACTAGGAAAAGTATTCCAATAGATAGTATATATATTAGTTTATAGAAATGTTTAAAATAATCATAATTAAATTTAGATAATACAAACATAGCTACTAATCCTAAGACTGCTGCTACACATTGTGTTTTAAAATATGTATAGCTTTTTCCCGATTCAGCAAGTGCTGTTGGACTACTAGCAGATAAAACCATTACTAAGCCTAATGCGACAAGCATTAAAACTACAATTAATAAAGGTAAATCTACTCGATTACCAGATTTTAATGAAGATAAGTTAATTTTTGTATTATTATCTTTTAGCTTAGTAACTTTTTTAGCCTTTACCTGCATTTTTCATCATTCCTTTAATTAATTTTGGCATTTGCCTTTATTATAAATTAAATAGCCATTATTCCCACCATACTCATTATGAGTGTGATTAAGCTAAATATTGAAACTATCTTGTTTTCTTTCCAACCAGATAATTCAAAGTGATGGTGTATAGGAGCCATTTTAAATAATCTATTACCTGTTTTTTTAAAATATGTTACTTGTAATATTACTGAAATAGTTTCTATTACAGGAATTATTGCAATTATTATTAATAATAATGGTAATTTTAAATATAATGCTATTCCTGCAATTGCTCCTCCTAAAAGTAGTGATCCTGTATCTCCCATAAATACATGTGCTGGATGTAAATTAAATAATAAGAATCCTAGTCCTGCACCTATTATTATGCATCCAAATATTGTTGTTTCTTTTATATCCCATATAATTGATATTACTGTTAAACATGTAAGAATTATAGTTGTTACACTAGTAGATAAGCCATCTATTCCATCTGTAAGATTTACAGCATTTGTTGTTGCTAAAATTACAATTACTGCAAATGGAATATATATCCATAAAGGTAATGTTATATACAGTTTAATAAATGGAATATATATATCTGTTCCATTATCAAAATTAAATACTAACATTACTACAAAAGCTACTGCAATAATTAACAATCCTAACATTTTTAGTTTTGGACTTAATCCATCTGTATTATGCAATACAACCTTTTTGAAATCATCTATAAATCCTATTAAACCAAATCCTATTGTAACAAATACCATTGGTAATAATCTTGTTGCTATTTCTGGTTCATCTACTGCATAATCTATATATAAAAATGCACTAAGTAATAATGTTGTTATTATTAATATCAGTCCTCCCATTGTAGGAGTTCCCTTTTTCTTTAAATGCGATTGTGGTCCGTCTTCTCTTTCTGATTGACCTACTTTTAATTTTCTAAGTATTGGTATTATTATTAATGATATTATTGTACTTGCTGCAAAAGATAATAATAATATCTTTATTTGAAAACTCATTTGTATTTCCCCCTAAGCGTTATAATAACGTTTATATGTTTGTTCCGTTTTTTATTTCTGTTATTATTTTTTATGCTTCTATGTTTTTGTTTGTTAATTAATTTTGATCATTTTATTTTTTAGCTTCGCTATTTTCCATTTCGTCTATAACTTGAGCTACAATTTCTCTTTCATCATAATGATGTTTTACATGATTTATTTCTTGGTAAGTCTCATGACCTTTTCCTGCTAATACAATTATGTCATTTTTATTAGCCATTGAAATTGCTTTTTTAATAGCTTCTGTTCTGTCTACAATACATTCATATTTTCCGTTTGTTTTTTTCATTCCTTCTTCAATTTCTTTTACAATTGTATCTGGATTTTCAGTTCTTGGATTATCTGATGTAATTATTGTATAATTTGCTATATTTCCTGATATTGCACCCATCAAAGGTCTTTTTGTAGTATCCCTATCTCCACCACATCCAAATACTGATATTACTCTACCTCTAGTATATGATTTAACAGCTTGTAATATGTTCTCTAAACTTTCTGGTGAATGAGCATAATCTATCATAATTGTTAAGCCTAGCTTATTATCTACTAATTCACTTCTTCCTGGTACTTTTACAGTTTCTAGTGCAGATTTAATATTTTCTGTTGAACAGCCCAATTTTTCTGCAACTGAAATTGCAGCCAAACTATTATATACGCTAAATCTACCAGGTATATCTGTTTTTATTCTTTCATTTTTTCCATTTACTTTAACTCTAAAATCTACATATGAGTTAGTTATTGTTATATCTTTTGCTAAAATATCGCTTTCATTATCTATTCCATATGTTCTATAAATGCAATTAGGAGCAAGTTTTGGTACTCTAATTGTATTTATATCATCTACATTTATAAATCCATATTTGCACATTTGGAATAACTTAACTTTTGAATTAAAATAGTCTTCCATATCTGGGTGCTCTTTTGGACTTATGTGATCTTCTGAGAAGTTTGTAAAGATACCTATATTAAAATCTGTACCATCTACTCTATGTAATTTTAAACTTTGTGATGAAACTTCCATTACACAAGCTGTGCAACCATCCTTAACCATTTCAGCAAATAAACTTTGAAGTTTAATGCTATCTGGTGTAGTTCTATCACTATCTTCTATTTTTCTGCTACCTGAATAAGCAGCAATTGTTCCAATTAAACCTGTTTTTATTCCTTGTTTTTCTAGAATTGATTTAATCATAAATGTTGTTGTAGTTTTGCCTTTTGTACCTGTAATACCTATTACTTGCATTTTTCTAGACGGATTATCATAGAAATTACAAGCACATAAAGCAGTTGCTATTCTTGAATCTGGTGAAGTAATTAATACTACATCTTGTGGTATATCTTGCATAACATTTTTTAATTCTGATTCATCAATTAATACTACTTTAGCTCCATTTTGAATAGCCATAGGTATGTATTTATGTCCATCTGTGTCAAAACCTTTTATTGCAATAAACATATCTCCTGTTTTTATACTTCTAGAGTCTGTGCTTATATTATTTACCTCTAAATCTAAATTTCCTTTTGCTTTTAATCCTTCGATTCCTGATATAATATTTTTTAAATTCATAATTTTTTTATATGATATATTTTTAATATATCATTTGCCTCCTCTAATAATATTTGCCGTATTTTTAATTTTTCCTTTTCTAAATTTTACGGTTTATCACCTTATTCAATTGCTTAAAATGATACTTGTTCTATTATATAACTTATTTTATTAAAAAAACAAGATTATATGCGAAATAATCTTGTTTTTTCTTAAATTTTACTAAGAAAATTTTTAAATAATTACCAATTATATATTTCTAATTGTTGTTTAAAAATTTTATCTCTTGTTGTAGATAGTCTTAAATTTTCATTCTTTTTTACTATTTGATTTACTCTCCAAAGTCCTAGGCCATGAAATAGCTTATCTTTTTTAGTTGTAAAACCCTTTTCATTTAATTTAGATAAATCTACTAATGTATTTTTACATGGATTTTCAATAATAACTAAACTTCTATTATTATAGTTATCTTTCATAAACTTTATACTTATTTGTTTATTATCACATTCTCTTGTTGCTTCAATTGCATTGTCTATTAATATTCCTAGTACTCTGCATAAGTCATAAGTTTTTATTTTTAAACTATTTAAATCTACATATATTTCTACACTTATATTAATATTATCTTTTTTAGCTTCTAAATATTTATTATTTATAATATTGTAAATTGCTGGATTTAATTTTAAAAGTTCTTCAAAATCTTTTGTATTTTCTAGTTTTTTATAGTCCGTAATAAACTCATTATACATATTAGATAATCCGTCCATATCTTTTGTAGCGATATATCCTCCTAATCCTTGCATTATATTTTTCATATCATGTCTAAAAGAACGCATATCATCAAAACTTTCTTTTAGTCTTTGATTATTACCTTCTAATTCATTAATTTTACCCTTTTCATTTTCTATTTGTATAGTTTTATTAATGCTTATTATTGTAATTGAATAATAAGAGATAATTAGAATAATTGCTACAATATAAATTGATGAAGGAATTGTATCTAGCATATTAAATAAACTTATTTTATTTATTATTATAAGAATAGTTGAAATAATACTTACTCCTATTATTTGCTTTTTTGCTTCATTATTTAAATAATTTGGAATTGTTAATTTGATTTTTAGAGTTTTAATTATTAGATGCAATAGTAAATAAATGCAAGTAGCAATTAATTCTAAAATTAAAAGCACAATGATTTTATTTGAAACTTGAGAAAATAAATGTGTTTGATTTATTTTTATGCAGATTAAATTTATACTAGTTGATATAATAATGTTTAATTCTTCTAGAATAATAAGTTTTGAGAATCTTAAATTAAGGACATATTTATAGATTAAAATTTGAGTTAGTACCTCTATTAATATACAATAAGGTAATGGTAGTACAATTCGTATAAAAGAAACAAGGATAGTTTGTATTACCCATGTTCTTTTTATACTATTTTTATCTATTGTTAATACATAAGATAATATTTTATTCTGTATATTTGTAGCTATACATGTATAAATTAATACACTTATACAAATAAGCCAAGCATTTTCCTGAAATAATGTAATATTCATTTTTTCTCCTCTGTTATCCATTTTTTACCATAGTTAATATAATATTACATTATTTTACATTTTGCAATAGTTTTTGACAATTTTTTACAAATTAGTGTTTTCTTAAATTCCCATTATTTTTGTTAACATTTTCTCTTGTTTTTTTGAAGCAATTTTTATTTTTTGCATTTTTGTTTTATCAATTGATTTAAAATCTTCTAATTCCAATATTTTATTTTCTTCTAAATCACTTAATTTTAGTACTGGGATGTTTAATTGCAAATCAGTTATTACATTATTTATTTTATCACTGTATGAGGTTATATACATTTTTTGATTAGACAAACATGATAATACCATTGCATGAAATCTAGCACATATCATATATTCCATTCTATTGTAATAATTTAAAAATTCATCAATATTTCCTCTATATCTTACATCAATTATATTTTCATTATTATTCATTTTATTTAAAATATAATCTATACTTTCCTCATCACCTTCATGCTTGCAAAACGAGTATAAATAAATTTTATATCCACTTTGAATATATTTATTTATATTATTTATAATCCAGTTGTAATAAGAATCACTAATTGCCTTCAAATTGTCTCTTATTTTTAAATTAATAATAGTTATTCCTATTGTCTTAGGAAGTTTTTCTGTAACTTTTAAATCATAACTAAATATATAGTCAGGTGCGTATCTTACATTGGGAATATTTTCAAATAAATTATAAGAATATTTATCTCTAAAACATATATCTGTGCATACATTAAAAGTTTTCTCAGAAAGTTTAAAGTATTTCTCTGTTTTATAAGGTCCATAATTTGAACTAATATATATAAATGGTATATTGTGTTCTTTGCAAGATTTTACAAATTCATAGAATTTTTCTGAAAGATTATATACTTTTCCTCCCTCCATAAATATTGAACCACCAATATATATATATGCATCATATTGAACAGGATTAATATTATGTAATTCCTCATCAGTATCTTCGCCATCTAAAATGTGCAAATTTTTGTATTCAGCTAGTTTATCCAAAAAAGTTTTATTTTTTATTTTCATATAGAAGTCATATTGTGGATATTTTTTTACTATCATTTGTATAAATATGTCATCACCTAAGTTTTTTCTGGCATATGCCAATATAAATATCTTTTTAATCATTTACTGTTCTCCTTATGAAATCAATTACATCTTTTTTTACTTTTGGTAAATTGCTATTACACCAACCTATTAATTCTTCTATTTCCTCATTTTTTGTTTTATTCAATTTAATCCAAAAAGAAATAGTTAATATTATTTGACCTTTCAGCCATTCTTCGGGTAATTTTAAAAGTTTTCTCTTTTTAATTTCTTGATAAACTTTATTTTTTTCTTCAAGATTTTTAATAATAAACTCTACGCTTAAATTAGTGCTTATATTTTTTGAGTGAACTCTATATACCCCAGATATTGTTTTTAAAATATATGCATCCCCAGCTAATAGAGCTCTTAAATATATAGTTGAATCATTTAGCATTTCGACTTCTTTGATATTTGCATTTTCTAAGCATTTTTTACTAAATATGGTTGTAAATGTAGAATTACTTTTCATATATTTTTGTTGAAAAGAAGATAAATATTGTATATTATTTATTTTACCTTCAATATTCATTATGCTCGGTTCTTTTCTGTTTTCATTAACATATTCAATAATTGAACTTGAAGACACAAAGCTAGTATTTTGTACTGTTTCAAAAATTTTAATAGCATTTTCAAAAAAGCAAAAATCAGTATAGTAGTCATCATCATCCATAAATATTATATAATTTCCAGAAGCATTAATATATCCTCTTTTTCTACTTGCACCAGCTCCCATATTTTTTTGGTTTTTATAGTATTTAATATTAGAATAATTCCCATATTTTTTCTCTATATACTTTTCAGTATTATCCATTGATGCATCATCTATTATAATAATCTCAATTTTTTTATATGTTTGATTCAATACAGACTCTATAGCCTTTCCTAAATATTCTTTTCTATTGCATGATGGTATTATCACACTTATTAAATTATTAAAATTCATATTACCAAATTACCTCATTATTAATTTTACTTTTTAATTCATTCCAAATTCTATTTGTGTATTTATAATCTTCATAATGTTTTTCTACATCTCTATCATATTTTTCTAATTCTTCTAACAATATTGAAAAATTATTATTACCAAACACATTATTTAATTTTGGAATACTTTCTTCTAAATTTTCTCTCATCTCTTTTATTTTATTTTTATAATTTTCTCTATCTTTTATATACAAAAGTAAAGGTTTATATTTTATCCACCCAATAGATGCTTTTAAAAATCTAGTTTGTATACATTCTTCTTTAACATTAATCTTCCTTAAGCTCTTTGGATAAGTCTTATCCATTATTTCTGTATATTTCAAAAATCCATCATGAAAATGATATACTGGAATTCTATAGATTCTAGAATTCCCTAACAATGTAGAAAAAAAAGTATCTTCTCCCCTAGCAAGTGGTGGATTATAAAATGCTGGTATTTTATCTCTATTATTTAAATTTAAACATAATGTAGATCCTGCTACCCATTTTCCAGCACCTTCACTCTTTATTTCATATGTACCCTTTCCATTTGCAATATTAATATCTGCATATGTTACTCCATTATTGTTTTTCATTTTTTCACTAATAGACTTCCAAGATATTATATCATTGCTTATTGCTTCAATAAAATCTTTCATATCTTGTTCATTGAATTTTTCACTATAATCTATATATGGTATAGGTGAAATATATCCACAATGATATCCTATAGTTCCATCGGCATGTTCCTTTTCCATAAATTCTAAATGCTTTAAAATATTATCTTGTTCTAGCCAAATATTTTTTCCATTTTTCTTGGCTATAGCTACTGGATATTCATCATCATCCCAAAATAATAAATAATCCATTTTATATTTAATCGCATAATACATTACTGTATTTCTACCTTTGGCATGTCCATATCCTAAAAAAAAGTTCATATCTTCTGATTTCATTCCATTTCTAACTGTAAGCTTTTTTATTTCTTCTTGTATTTCTTCTGGTGTTATATATTTAACTTTTAAATATTTATATACATCTGGTATTAACTTATAAAAATCTTCTCTTGCACATTGTTGATAAGAAGTATCAAAAAGGATAAAAATTGTAATTTCTACTTCTTCTTTATATTTTTGAACCTGTTCTATCATATTTTTATAATAACTATTAATAATTTTGCATACATTTGGTCTTCCTGTAACAAATCCTATTCCAAATTTTATCTTCTTTCCCATATCACACCTCTTTTTATGTCAATCTATATTAATTTTACCATTTTCAAATGGTTTTGTCAAAGAAATTTAACATAATGTATTAATATGCTTTTGAGTGCATTTGTTAAGTAATGTGTAGCCATTTTTTTCTTCTTTTCTAATCCTAAATATAAACCAAAGATTTCTTTAATTTATTCAAAACTTAATCTTATATTTTCATTTAAGTAATTATTTCCACGTATTTTTTATACTAATTTGATTATATTATTATATATAAATGACAAATTTATTTTTATTTGGTGCAAAATATTCAAGTGATGGAAAAGAATTAAATACTGATACTCTGTCTCAAATATGGAACATTCGTTCTAAAGATTTTAAAAACTGTAATTTTTGAAGATTTATTAGAAAATAAAAAAAGTCCTGACATTACTTCTCATTTCGATGAATTAGAAAATTAATGTTTAAAAAGACCACAATTTATATTTGTGGTCTTTATTATTCATTTTTTTGCACCTCTAAATATGGAAGAATTTCACTAAATATTTGCCCTGCTACTGGTGCTGCTACACCACCTCCTTGGTGTCCTCCTTCTCCAGTAGGATTATATAATGTAATTAGTACAACTACCTCTGGATCTTCTATCGGAGCAGTTCCTATAAAAGATGTTACATATTTTCCTGTATTTACACCATCTTCGGATGTTCCTGTTTTTCCTCCAATAGAATATCCTGTAACTTTTGCATTTTTTCCGGTTCCTTCATCTACAACTGTTTGCATCATACTTAATACACTTTTTGCTGTTTCTTCAGATATAACTCTATCTCCGTGAACTGGTTCTATATTTGTAACTTTCTTATTTCCATCTTCATCTACTTCAGTATTACTTATAATTTGTTTGACAAGTCTTGGTTTAGTATATACTCCTCCATTTGCAATAGTTGAAAGCATTGTAGCCATTTGTATTGGTGTTACCTCAAATCTTTGGCCAAAAGCAATTGTTCCTAATTCTACTGGTCCTACTTTATCTTCTTTTAAAAATATTGAAGATGCTTCTCCTGGCAGGTCTATTCCTGTGGTTTTAAAGAATCCAAATTTATTTAAGTATTCATAATATTTATGTACTCCAATTTTTTGTCCTAATCCTATAAATACTGGATTACACGAATTCATTAATGCTTGCCTTAAACTCTCAGGCCCATGTGGATTATAATATCTCCAGCATTTCATTTTTACTCCTGCTACATCAATATATCCAATACATGTAAATTCACCTGCTTTATCTGTTGTAGTTATACCTTCTTCTAAAGCTGATGATGCAGTTACTAATTTAAATGTTGAACCAGGTTCATAAGTATCAGATATTGCTTTATTACGCCACAAGCCTTGCATCTGTTTTGTTTGCTCTTCTTCAGATAAACTTTCATCTACTGCAAACGGATCATTTAAATTATAGTCTGGGTATCCAGCCAATGCTAAAATATCTCCAGTTTTAGGATTCATTATTATTACATTTCCACCATCTGTACACACATTGTCAATACAAGCTTCTTTTAAATATTTTTCTGCTATTCCTTGAATAGTTGCATCTATTGTTAAAACTAAGTCATCTCCATCTTGTGGCTCATTGTATTCTTCTGGATTATCTTCTATTGTTCCACCTGATGCATCTGTTACTTTACTAATTGAACCCGACTTTCCTTTTAAGTATTCATCATATTTTGCTTCTATACCGTTTAATCCTTGATTATCTGAACCACAAAATCCTATTACTTGAGAAGCCAAGTTATTTAAAGGATAATATCTTTTTGAATCTTCATCTATGTTAATCCCTTCTGTTATATTATTTTCTCCAAGCCACTCTCTTAAAATATTTGTTTTTTCTTTATCTACTTTTTTTACTATTGTTTCTATTGATGAACGTTTTTTAACTTTTTTTAATACTGATTCATAATCTATTTCAAATATTTCACTTAGCTTTTGTGCGACTTCTTCTTTATCTTCATCTTTTATGTGTGTTGGATTTACAGTAACTGTTTCGACCGAACTACTTACTGCAAGTACTACTTTTCCTGTTGCATCATATATAGTTCCCCTTTTGCTACTTATAACTCTATCTGAGGTTTGCTGGGCATATGCTTTTTCTTTAAGTTCTGGGCCATCAATAAATTGAATGTATCCTATTCTTACTAATAATGCAGTTAATATTAGTATTGATAAAAACATAGAGTTTTTCATTCTTTTTCTAACACTTAATTTACCTACCATTTTTCTCCTTTCCTTATAATTTATATAAGATTATTTAATTTTTATATATAAATATTATTAGAAAGAAGAAAAAAAAGAACTAAAAAAATCCGTATTAATAGTATAATACGAATTTTTTATTTTCCTAGTAAATCATTTATTAGGGCTTGCCACCAAGTTTCTTCCTCTCCTGTTTCAACTTGCTCTGTACTTGATTCTACATAATCTTCTTTAGGTAGGCTTACATAAACCTTTTGACTATTATCTAATTTTTTCATTCCTAGTTTTTCTTTTGCTTGTTGCTCAATATTGTTTATATTAGTACCTGTTTCAATACTTAATTGTAACTGATCATTTTGCTTTTGTAAATCTGCTAATTCTGATTTTAAGCTTTCTTTTTCAGAAAATCTCGCATTTATAAGTGAATAACGATAACTTATGGTTAATAGTACTGCAAATGCAATTCCTATTTCAAATATATATTTAACTGTTTTTCTAGATTCTTTGACTGCTTTGTTTTGAGCTTTTTTTGTCTTTTTTTGAGTATTTGTTTTTTTATTTATTGGTCTTTCATAGTCTGGGTCAATTTTTCTAGGACTAGTCTCATAATAGTCTATCATAAGTTATCACCTCTTTTCTCTTCTTTCGAATATTCTTAATTTAGCACTTGCTGATCTTGAATTTGCTTCTAATTCTTCTTTACTTGCTTCTATTGGTTTTTTATTAATTATTTTTCCAAGTGTTTTACTACCACAAACGCAGTAAGGTAAATCTTTAGGGCATGTGCATTTTCCTTGTGCTTCTATATATGCCTCTTTTACCGCTCTATCTTCTAAAGAGTGGAAAGTTATTATACATAATCTTCCTCCTACTTTTAGTAAATCAATGCAATCTAAAACTGTATTATATAATGGTTCTATTTCATTATTTACTTCAATCCTAATTGCTTGGAAAGTTCTTTTAGCAGGATGTCCATTTTTACTAAATGGTATTGATTTTTCAATTATTTCTGCAAGTTCTTTTGTTGTTTCTATAGGTTTATTTTTCCTTGCTAAGCAAATATTTCTTGCAATTTTTCTTGAAAATCTTTCTTCTCCATATTTAAATATAATATCTGCTAATTTTTCTTCTTTATATTTATTTACTACATCATAAGCTGATAATTTTTGAGTTTTATCCATTCTCATATCAAGCTTATTATCACTGATATAGCTAAATCCTCTTTCTTTTTCATCAAGTTGATATGATGATACTCCTAAATCCAGCAAGATTCCATCAACTTTATCTATTCCTAACTCAGATAATATTGTTTTTATATCATCATGATTTCCATGCACTAATTTAAAGTTTTTGTATTCTTTTAAATTTTCTTTTGCTGCTTTTAGTGCTTCTTCATCTCTATCTATTCCAATTAAGAATCCTTTATCTGATAACTTTTCTATTATTTTTTTACTATGCCCAGCTCCTCCAATTGTGCCATCTACATATATTCCATCTGGCTTAATATTTAATCCTTCAATTGTTTCATTTAATAGAACTGGTATGTGTTTAAATTCCAATTAACTACTCCTTAAAAAATAAAACTTTTTAACTAGTACAAGCAGTTGGCAAATCAATGCCAACTGTTTAGCTTGTACTTAAATTAGTTATCTTTCGTTTAATTTAGTTATTTTTCTTTTGTTTTGGTTATCTTTTGTTAGCGCTTCCTTTATTTTAGAAAGGAAAGGAGATTGATTTTCATTAGTTGGTTTTCTTTTGTATAAGCTTTTAATAGTTTATTCTTATGTTAATCTTATCTTTAGTAAATATCCTATTTAGGATTTTATCTTTTGTTTTTTCTTGCTTTTTCTTTTGTATATTTATTTTTATCTTATGTAATGTAATAATCTTTGGTAAAAATCTATATAAACCTTAGTAGGATTATATACCAAGCATTCCAAGGTTTGCCATATTTTCAGCAATCTGGTCAGCTGATAAGTTTTCTTCACTATTGTAAGCTTTCCATTTATCCTTGTTCCAAATTTCTATTCTGGTTCCGACTCCTGTAATAACCGCTTCTTTTTCTAAAGAAGCATATTCTCTCAAATTGCTTGCTATTAAGAATCTTCCTTGTTTATCTATCTCACATTCAATAGCTCCAGATAAGAAGAATCTTACAAAGTCTCTTGCATTTTTATTTGTAAGTGGAAGTGTTTTTAATTTTTCTTCAAAGTTGTTCCATTCATTTTTTGAAAACCCAAATAAACATCCATCTAGGCCCTTGGTTATTATAAACTTTTCTCCTATGTCTTCTCTTATTTTTGCTGGCATAATTAATCTGCCTTTAACATCTAGAGAATGTTCATATTCCCCTATTAACAACTTATCTTCACATCCTTTTCACTTTGTGGCACTTTACACCACTTTTCTCCACTTCAATTAAATTGTAATACAACAAAAAAGAAAATGCAATAGCTTTTTTGAATTTTTTTTACTTTTTCAAAAAAGTTTTTGCATTTTCCACATTATCCACATAATTTTTGTTTATATTTTTAAAATTAGTTTTGCTATTATTCGTAAATTTATAAATTTTATTGTGCCTTTTATTGTATTATTGAATTTTCTTTTTAGCAGCTTTGTCAAATATTTCTTCTCTATTTTTCCTTCTATCTATTACATATGTACTTCCCCAAATTGTTTTTGCTAAATGCTTTACTGCAGCTCCTGCTTCTCCAATTTCTAATGTATTTTTAAATCTTTCCTTTGTTACTTCAACTACTCCAATACTTATTGTTGTTAGTGGAAAAGGCTCAATTATTCCTTTTCTATTTTCAACTTCTAAGTATCCTCTTTCAATATCCTCTTTTGTAAAATATTTAACAATGCTTCTATCAAATTCTGCGATTATATTTTGACATATTTTTTCATAATCACTATCTTCAACTAATGCTACAAAATCATCTCCACCAATATGTCCTACAAAGTTTTTCTTATTATCTTCTAACACATTTTTAGTAATAATATTTGCTGTTAATTTTATTATCTCATCTCCATTTGAAAATCCATAAGTATCATTATATGCTTTAAAATTATCTAAATCTAAATACATCATAGCATATTTTTCACCTCTGTCTAATCTTTCTTGCATTTCAGATTGGATTTGAGCATTTCCAGGAAGCCCTGTTAATGGGCTTACTGTTCTATTTCTATTTAAAAGTTTTATTAAATTCATGATTGTATAATATAATATTTCGCAACTAAGTGGATACTTTAAACATATTTCAACATCATTTTTTAATATTTCTATTATATGTTCTTCATCATCAGATTGACTCAAAACTATTAATGGTATATTTGTATTTTGCTGTGCTTCTTTTATTTTTTGAAATACTTCTTTAATTTCTATATCAATACCTTCTTCATTTATTATACAAATATCTGGAATAGTCTTAAATTTTTCTTTTAAGTCATTTAAATTAACATTAACTATTTCAACATTTTGTTCTTTTCTCATAGCTTTTTTTAAGCTTTTAAAAAATATTTCATCTTTATCATTATCTAATAAATATACCTTTTTCATAGTTTCTTCCTTTCAGATTTTATAAGGTTGCTGTAAATGATTGTTCTTCTTTTAATCCATTTATATTAGTTACTACTACTGTTACAGTATGTTCTCCTGGAGTAATTGCTTGAGTTGCCTCTACTTCTTTTACATTTAAAGGTGCATCTCCTGTATCTGTTGTTACACCATCTACTGTTATTTCTATCTTACTAATTCCTTCATCATCTTTTGCATTTATTACTAAGTTAGTTCCATTAGCTGATACTGTAAATGTTGGTTTATTAGCTCCTTTAATTTTTTCTGTCCTTGAAGTAGTATTTCCATCTGCATCTACAGCTACTATTGATAAAGTATTTTCTCCTTTTAATACTTCAATACTAGTTTTTAATTCTGCTTTATTATCTGAATCAGCTTGTATATCTACTCTAGTTGGTGTTTCATTATTCCAGCTATATGTTATATATGACATTTCAGTATCATCAGTTGCAATTATATTTAACATATTTCCAGATACACTTATATCTATTTTTGGTTTTGAAGCATCATTTTGCTGATTTATATATTGCTTTTGGAATTCAGATTTATTTCCATAATAATCTATTACTGCCATATTTAATATATTATTGCCTGTTGGTATTTGAACAGTTGCTTCAAGTTCTACTGTACCATTTCCTTGAACTGTTGTTTCTTCTCCTTGACCCCATCTATATGTTAGGCTTTTTAATGGCATATTGCCTATTGCTAAAATTGTAACTTGTGAGCCAATTGGATTTGCTGTAACTTTGATAGTATCTTTTTGAGTCGGCTTTGAACTTACTATTCCATATGTTGCATCTCCTACTAGTACTAATCCAAATATTATAATGAGTATACAAAATACTCTTACTATTGAAACTATATTTGCTTTATTACTAGGTCTTCCATAATTTATCTGCTTTTCCTTTTTAGGCTTTTTTTGTTTTTGATTTTTGCTATTTGGCATTTGCCCTTGTGTTTGCATAGATAATATTTGATTCATAACCTATGTTTCCTTTCTAAATTACATATTTCTTAATTAAGAATACTCCTCCTGCTATTATTGCCAAAGTTCCTGCTGTTATTCCAATATATAATGGAGCTCTACCAGTTACCATTGTAAGAGCTACTGGTGCATCATCTATATCATCTTCTCCCTCTTCTTTGTTATTTGGAGTTGAATCAATATCTTCTACTTCATCACCATCTTCGTCTTTATCTTCACTTATTTCTGCTATATTTACCATTACACCCATATTATCTTCATCATTTATCCATGTTAGTATTACTTCAACTGTTGCAGATTCTCCTGGTTTTAATAATGTATTTTTTAATTGGTCTGTTACTATTTTACCGTCTACTTCTTTCCATAATGGGTTATCTGCCTGGTTAAATTCCAATCCTTCTGGAATATAGTCTGAAATTTCTGTAGCGTATCCTGCAATTTCGCCTTCATTAGTTATTCTAATTTGGTATTTAAATTTAATAATTGTATTATCTATTCTTTTTTGGTTTAAATCGACTCTTACTACTGGTTCTGGATCTTGTTCAGCGTAATGTCCTGTATCTTTTATTTTTTCTAAGCCATCCTCAATTAGTATAACATGACTTACCCATTTTCTTAATGCTAAATCAAAATACTGAACATATATTTTTTCTATATCTTGATCATCTTCCCCATCTATCCATTCATCTGGAGTTGAGTCTATATCTTCTACTTCATCACCATTTTCATCACTATCATCACTTATTTCTGCACTATTTATTATGATTCTATCTGATGTATTTGGCTCTGTTACTTTGAATGCTACTTTTACATCTTTATAATCTGGGGTTTCCATTGTATCACTATCATATGCTTGTATCAAGTTTTCTCCAGGATTTTTTTCATTTTCTTTTGATAGATAATCCGTTCTTATATATACCGCTTCATTTACATTATCTGTAACATTTCCATCTTTATCATACATTTGCCATCTATATTCTTTGTTTATTTCATTTCCTGGTAAGAATACCAATCCTTCTGGTATATCATCTTTTATTTCATTTGCATAACCTGATATTTGTCCTTCATTATATATTCTTATTGTATATGTTACTATATCATTTGTAGCAACTTTTACTGGTTCTTTTGTATGATTGTAGGTAAATGATGTTATCTTCTTTCCATTTTCATCTTCCTTACCATATTTACTTGTATCAACTTCAGGTATTCTGTTTGTTACCTCTTCTTCATTTACTCCTGTTATAAACTTTCTTAAAGCTAAGTCAAATTGTTTTAATATTACTTTTTCAAAATCGTCGTCATCTTCTTGTCCTGGTATATATTCTACACCTGACTTAATTTCTTCATCTTTATAATTTGGTAAATCTTCATCTGATGGTAAAACTACTTTATTTTCATTATCTCTATCTTTTAAATCCAAATTATTTCTGTACTCTGTTATTTCAGCAATATTAGTTATTTCTTTTAGATATTCAGCAGTTTCTTTTACTTTACATTTTATTTTGATATCTGCATAATTTAAATCTTTTCCTCCATCAAATGCTTTTAGTAAAGTATTTCTTAAATAATCTGTTTCTAATGTTCTTTCATCTGTTTGTGTCCAACCATACTCTTTATTTAATTCATCATTTGGCATAAATTCTAATTCAGGTGGTAAATGGTCTACTATTTTTTCTACATATCCATCTACTTCTCCTTCATTATATACTCTTATAGTATAAATTACTTCATCACCTTTTTTTACCTCTACAGGTTCTTTAGTATGATTGTAATTTGCTGTTGTTTTTCCATTTAGCAATGGACTTGTGTCTACATCTGGAATCCTATTTGTTACTTCTCTGTCATTTATTCCTGTTATAAATTTTCTAAGTGATAAATCGAAGTATGTTGGTTCCATTATTAATTCTTCATAGTCATCATCATCTTCATAACCTTTTCCATCTTCTGATGTTCCTGGGTTATAGTTATTTTTTTCTTCTTCTGTTAAATTGTCCGGTGTAGAATCTATATCTTCTTTTCCTCCTAATATATCTTCTGCATCTGTTATTTCTGCAACATTTTTTAATGATATTTGTTCTTGTCCCGGCTTTTTAACAACTTTACATTCTATTTGTACATCTTCATAATCTAATTGTTCTTGTTGGTTTTCTGCTGTTCCATTTATTACTTTATCTGATAAATATGTTGTTTTTATTGTATTACCATCTTGTGTCCAACCATATTTTGAATTTATGCTACTTTCTGATGCAGGTACTAATTCTAATCCATCTGGTAAATAGTCTGTAATTTCTTTTGCATATCCATCAATTTTACCCTCATTATATATTCTTATTGTATATCTTACTATATCTCCAGTTTTTACTGTTAATGGATTTTTAGTATGCTCTTTTTTAGCTGTTGTTCCCTCATCAAATGTTCCTTGTCCATTTTCTACATTTTGTGCTTCTTCATTTGTTATTTGTGGCTCACGGCTGGTTTGTACTTCATTACCGTTTATATGAGTTATATATTTTCTTAAAGCTAAATCAAATATTTGCTTTTTATTTGTAACTGTTATTGTTATAGTATTTGTTTGTTCATCAAAGCTTAAGTTTGCATTTTGTGATTGCAATGTAACATTTGAAAGTACATATTTACCGTTTTTTACAGTTGTATTTGCATTTATTATTATTGGAGCTGTTAAAATAATATCATAACCTGTTGGAGCTTTTGTTTCATTTATTGTTAATTTTATATTTTGATTTTCATCAGTTATTCCATTTGTTATATTTATTTCACCACTTGTATTCGTTGTATAACTATTTGTACTTATATTTCCATTAACATTAGTTGCAACCTCAAACTCCGCTCCTTCTAATTTTTTATTAGAATCATCTTCATCTTGCTTTACTATTTTTAAATTATATGAGCCATTAATTTTTTCGTTTACAACTATTACTTGAATAGTTGGAACTCCATTTTCATTTTCTATAGTTACATCTTGATATTCAGCTCCACTTTCATTATTTGCAGTTGCATCAATAATTGTGTATTCTCCATTTAATTCTTGTTTTGTAACTGTTATATTAATTTTTCCATTAAATCCTATATATCCATCTGGTGCTTTAGTTTCTGTAACTGTTATTGTATCTTTTGAATTTATATCAGTAATTGGTATATTTTCTATTGATATCTCACCATTTTGATTTGTATTTACTGTTCCTTTATCTGCTCCATTTACATTTATATTAAATTCTGCATTTGCTAAATTTTCTTGTGTTTTGGAATCTTTTTTAATTACTTTTAAATTATAAGACCCTGTTATTTTTGTATTGTTTAACGTAATATTAACTGTATTTACATTATCTTCACCATTTGTAACATTAATGCTTCCTTCTTCTACAAATCCATTACTTACATTTGATGTAACTGATTTTGCAACATATTTGCCATTTTCTTCAGCTTTTGTTACAGTTAATGTTATTGGAGTGTTATTTAATACATAACCATTTGGTGCTGTTACTTCTGTTATTTTAATTGTATCATTATTTGTAATATCTGTTATATTTATATTACTTATTGTAACTTCGCCATTTTGATTTGTTGTATATTCTTGTAGATTTCCACCATTTACACTTATATTAAATTTAGCTCCAGATAATGCACTATGGCTTTCAGCATCTTGTTTTAATAATCTTAAATTATATGCTCCGGTTATTTTTGAATTATTTATTGTAAGTTTTACTGTGTTTACACCATTTGTGCCATTTTCTACTTTTACACTACCGCTTTCTACTAATCCATCATTTATATTCGAGCTTACACTGCTTGCAACATATTTTCCATTTTGAAGTGTTTTGGTTATATTTAAAGTTATAGGTGTGCTATTAAGTACATATCCATTTGGAGCTGTTACTTCTGTTATTTTAATTGTATCATTACTTGATATATTTGTTATGTTTATTCCATCGATTGTTATTTTTCCACTTGAATTTGTTCTATATTGAGCTTCTTCTCCACCATTTATGCTTATATTAAATGTTGCTCCCTCTAAAACATTTTTATTTGATGAATCTTGCTTTAATAATTCTAAATCATAAGAACCCGTAGGCTTTGGTAATGTTACCTCAGAACTACTTGAATAATTTTTGTTTACTGTATCTATCATTAACACTGGCTGATTTATGGCTAAATCATTTTCACCAACTGTCCACATTAATTGTGCAGTAACCTTTGTGCTTACGGATACTGTTAATTTAACTTTTTTTAAATCTGTATTTATAGGTACTGATATATAAAAATTATTACCTACCGTCGAGTTTATTTTATCTCCAATAGTGCTACCTGAAGTAACCTCTCCCATATTTTGATTTAATATTTTTACATTTTCTAAGTTTTGTGTTCCATCAGTTACTGTTGCTGATAATGTATATGATGTATCATTATTTTTAACAATACTATATGGCCCGATTATATAATTATTTCCTTGAATTTGTGCCTTAGCAGATTCTGAATTTAATGTTACAGGATTTGCTGTATTTGTCTCATAAGTAAATCCATCATTTGTTACTGCATTTATTGCACCTTCAACTAAATAACTATATATTGTATCTATTTCACCATCAACTAAATCTAAGCCATATTTATCTGTTAAATTTTGTCCATTTACTTCTAATTCAAGTGTATTTGTTGAATTATTGTGATAATCTCCATCTGGATTTGTAAAATACCAAATTGCTACTTGTTCTATTACCTCTACTATGTCTTTTACTTCATTTGAAGGTATTGTACCATTTCTAAATTTACTACCTTTCCATATTCCAGCTCTTTCTAAATATTGATCCATAGTTTCAGCTTTAGGATTGTATATATGATCTAAAACCCATACAAGTTCATTGTATGTCGTCAAATCAGCTGGTAACTGATTTCTATAATTTCCAGTTATTGAATCAGGATTTTTTATATCGAAATATTGAGTATAATTTATAACGGTATTATCATATGATTCTGAGCCAAATCCAGGTCCACCTTTTAAACAGTATATAACTGTTCCATCATCATTTTCTACTGTTCCATCTTCATTATTTTTTACTATCTTAAAAACAGCTTTATTATTAAATTCATATGTTCCTGTTGCTCTTTCTGTTGATTTTCCTTTTAAACTTAAATAAATAGACCCAGTTGCTCCTTTTGATATATTTAAACTTAAGAGTAAAATTATAACAGTTAATATACTTACTATTATTGATTTTTGTTTTATTTTTTGTTTCATCATTATACCCCTTTTTTGACTATATTTCTCCTTTATAATTTCTTTATTGAAAAATTTTATAAAAATGTCTATTATATATAATTTTTGCATTTTTATTTATAATATACTATATATCAACAAGTTATTTTTTTCAACATTTTTCTAAAAAATATTTTAAATTTGGGACGGTCCTTTTTGTAAAATATTTTTAGGATTTTACAAAAAGGACCGTCCCAAACGTAAAATTATATAATTAAATTACATATTTTTTAATTAAAATCACTCCTCCAGCTATTATTGCAAGTGTTCCAGCTGTTAATCCAATGTACAATGGAGCACTACCTGTTACCATTGTAAGTGCTACTGGTGCATCATCTATATCATCTTCTCCTTCAACTTTGTTATTTGGAGTTGAGTCTATATCTGGTGTATCACTTTCATTGTAATCTTCACTTATTTCTGCTGTATTTATCATAACCCCCATATTATCTTCATCATTTATCCATGTTAGTATAACTTCTACGGTTGCACTTTCTCCTGGATTTAAGATAGTATCTTTTAATTGGTCTGTTACTATTTTGCCATCTACCTCTTTCCATAATGGGTTATCTGCTTGGTTAAATTCTAGTCCTTCTGGAATGTAGTCTGAAATTTCTGTTGCAGCTCCTGGTATTTCGCCTTCATTTGTTATTCTAATTTGATATTTAAATTTAATTATTGTATTGTCTATTCTTTTTTGGTTTAAATCAACTCTTACTACTGGTTCAGGGTCTTGTTCTGCATAATGACCAGTATCTTTTACTTTTTCTAAACCATCTTCTATTAGTATAACCTGGCTTACCCATTTTCTTAAGGATAAATCAAAATACTTAACATATATTTTTTCTATATCTTGATCATCTTCTCCATCTATCCATTCATCTGGTGTAGAGTCAATATCTGTAACATCTTCGCCTTCACTATCTGCATCATCACTTATTTGAGCTTGATTTATAATTATTCTATCTGATGTATTTGGTTCTGTTACTTTGAATGCTATTTTTACATCTCTATAATCTGGTCCTTCCATTGTTTCAGCATCAAATGCTTTTAATAGATTATCCCCATCTGTTTTTTCATTTTGTTTAGATAAGTAATCTGATCTTATATATACTGCTTTATTTACATCTTGTGTTATATTTCCATCTTCATCATACATTACCCATCTATATTCTTTATTTATTTCATTTTCTGGTAAGAAAACTAAACCTTCTGGAATATCATCTTTTATTTCTTGTGCATAACCCGACATTGTTCCTTCATTGTAAACTCTTATTGTATATATTACAGTATCATTTTGACATACTTTTACTGGATCTTTTGTATGGTTATATGTGAAGTTTGTAATTATATTACCGTTTTCATCGGATGTACCATATTTACTTGTATCAACTTTTGGTACTCTATTTGTTATTTCTTCTTCATTTACACCTGTTATGAATTTTCTTAAAGCTAAGTCAAATTTTTGTAAAATTACTTTTTCAAAATCATCATCGTCTTCTTGTCCTGGTATATATTTTATTCCTGAGTTTATTTCATCATTTTTATAATTTGGTAAATCGTTATCTGATGGTAATACTACATCTCTTGCATTATCTCTATCAATTAAACCTGATTCATTGCTATATTTTGTTATTTCAGCAATATTTGTTAAATTTGTAAGAGTTGGTGCAGTATTTACTACTTTGCATCTAATTTTTACATCTTTATAACTCAAGTAATCATTGCTTGAATTAAATGCTGGAATTATATTTTCTATATCATTATCTTTAGATAGTATACTTGTTTTTAAAGTTCTTTGTGTTTCATCTGATGTATCTATTATCCAACCATACTGTGCATTTAAGTCATCATTTACTATAAACTCTAAATATGGTGGTAGATGATCTACTATTTCATCTACATATCCATCTACTTGTCCTTCATTGTATACTCTTATTGTATATGTTACTATATCACCAACTTCTACACTAACTGGATTTTTTGTATGGTTATAGTTAGCTGTAGTTTTTCCTGAAAGTAGAGGATTTACATCAACCTCTGGCACTCTGTTTGTTATCTCTCTATCATTTACTGCAGTTATAAACTTTCTTAAAGATAGATCAAAATATTTACCTAACATAACTAATTCTTCATAGTCATCATCATCTTCATAACCTTTTCCTTCTTCAGATGTTCCTGGTAAATAATTTTTAATTTGATCTTCTGTCAAATTATCTTCTGTTGAATCTATATCTTTTTCATCACCAGTAGTGCTATGTGAATCTGCTATTTCTGCAACATTTTTTAGAGACACATCCTGCTCTGTAGGATTTTTATTTACAATACATTCTATTTGTACATCTACATAATCTATATCATATGTGCCATCATCTGGAGTTTTATCAAATGCCTTAATTAATTTATCTTGTAAATATGAAGTAGTGTATTTATTAGTCGTACTATCTTTGCTCCATCCATATTTTTTATTAATTGTACTTTCACTTGGATCTACTATTTCTAATCCATCTGGTAGATAATCTGCAACTAAATTAGCATATCCATCAACATCACCTTCATTGTATATTCTAATTGTATATACTACTTTGTCGCCCTTTTCAACTACTAGTGGTGTTTTAGTATGTGTTTTATTTGCTGTTGTTCCATTATCAAAATCTGCATTTCCTGTAGCTAAAGCTTTTAAATCTTCTTGAGTTATAACTGGTTCACGGCTTGTTTCAACATTTTTACCATTTATTGATGTTATAAATTTTCTAAGTGCCAAATCAAATTTTGGCTGAGATATTTGAATTGTGTTTCCATCATTAAATTCTTGTTTTTCTCTTGAAACTATAACAACTGGTTGATTATTAACTAAACTTGCTTGTCCTACAGACCAATATGTTAATGTCGTATTATAATATTTTGCTTTTACACTTAGTGTAACTTGAGATACATTTGCACTAGGTTCAACTGCTATATAAAAATCGTTTCCAATTATACTTTGTAAATTTTCAGATAGTGTAGTACCATTATTAATTTCTGCTCCATCTTTATTAATTAAAGTATAATTATTTCCATAGTTACCTAAATCACCTTTATCACTAGATAATGTTGCTTCTAATGTATAATCTGCATTAGATGTTGATTCTATTCTATATGGACCTATTACATATTTTCCATTTTGATAGGTCATTGTAGCTGAATCTTTTATAAAGTTAATTGGTGAAGTACCTACATTTGAATTTTGGTAAGTATATCCACCATTTACAGCATCTATTGCTCCTTGAACTAGATAGCTATATATTTGATCAATTTCATTATCTACTAAGTCTAATTTGTATTTATCACTTAAACTTTGACCATTTACTGCTATTTCTAAAGTTTCAGTTGAAGCATTATGATAAGGGCCATCTGGATTTGTAAAATACCAAATTGCAACTTGTTGTATAGATTCTAAAATATCTTCAATTTCATTTCCGTATGTTGTATCATCTCTTAGAAAGCTATCCTCTGAAACTCCTGCTCCATTAAGTAAGTTTTCTTTTGATTCTTTTGCTAAAGCTATTTCTTCAGAAGTTGCCCCATCTTTAGCAGGTATATATAAATGGTCTAATACCCATATAAGTTCATTATATGTGGTCATATCTGTTGGTAACTGTTCTCTATATGGAGATTCGATTGAATCAGGATTTTTCATATTAAAATATTGTGTATAATTAACTATTGAATTTTGATAATCACTTGAGCCAAATCCAGGACCTGCTTTAAGACAATATATAGAATTATCTATTTGTGTATTTCCTGCATTATTATTATATTGAACTATTTTAAATATATCTTTTGAATTGAAAGTATATGTTCCTGTTTCTCTTGATGTGCTACTTTCTCTTAATCCTAAATAAATACCATTTGCATCACTAACTGCAAAACATCTTGTAGCTAAAGTTAAAATGGTAATAAAAATAATACCTATAATTATTTCTACTTTTTTTGCCATAATTTGACCTCTCTTTATATATTATTATACAATTTATATTATAGTATATTTTTCAAGTAAAATCAACATTTTATGTACTTTATTTATATTAAAATTGTATTACAATTTGTGGAAATATATAGATATTATTTGTGATTATAATTTTTTTATTCTAAGATTGAAATTAAAATATAATATTAATAAAATTTTGGAGCGGAAGACGAGAATCGAACTCGCATATTAACCTTGGGAAGGTCACATTCTACCACTAAATTACTCCCGCAAATATTAACTTTAAACATATAAATTATACCATATATATTAATAAATTCAATAATTTAATCACAAATTTTATAAAAGCATAAAAAATGCTTGACTTTTTACTTATTTTTTGTTATTATAAATAACGTACTAATGCGGGAATAGCTCAGTTGATAGAGCGTCGCCTTGCCAAGGCGAAGGTCACGGGTTTGAGCCCCGCTTCCCGCTCCATAAAATTTTAGAAATATTTGTTTCACTTAAACAAATATTTTTAATTTTATCTAGCATTTTAGTACTATTAATATCTAATATGAATATAATATATAAACGGCGATATAGCCAAGTGGTAAGGCACGAGTCTGCAAAACTCTGATCCCCGGTTCGAATCCGGGTGTCGCCTCCAAAAAAGCATATAACTTTTTAGTTATATGCTTTTTTATTTATAATTCTTTACCTATGCTATTATCTCTTTGCAGCAAATTTGCTGATTTTAAAGTTTCTGTTCTCCATTCATTAGTTTTACCTATTTCTAACTGATTTTTATTTAGTAAAACATTTAATTCTGTACCATCAGGTAATGCCCAACTTAATGGTGATTCCTTAATAATCCCTTGTGATAAGATTGTATTACCATTTTGACTTATAGCTATTGCTTGTCTATTTGTTGCTAATTGCGTTTTACCTCTACTAATAGGTAATTTTACTGGCTTAATATTTCCTTTTCTATCTCTCATATATAATTGATATACTTCTCCACCTAACTCTTTGTCTTCGTGTTCAGCCAAAAAGATATCTATATTAGCTTTAGAATCTATACCTTGGCTTAATAAAATTTTTTCAATCATTTCTTTGTCTTCTAATTTTAATATCGAATTAGTAGAAAAAGCTCCTGAATATTCTTTTTGAGTAAATTTTTTTATATCCTCTACAGCCATTTTATTTTTTTTAACATCTTCTGCTACAACACCATTTTTTATCTTATCTTTATCTTCTTTTGTTAAATTATATCCGTCTAAATTCCAAGATGGTAATGGTTTATCTTTTGTTATTGCATAAGCACTTCTATCTGGGTACTTTTCGCAATCTTCTAAGTATCTATCATAAAATTCTTCAGGTACAAACCAGAATACTTTCTTTTCTTCACCTGTTAATCCATCTATTTCAGATTTAGCTATTTTAATCATCCTAGTATTTTTAGGTATACACTCATGCCTACCAAAGAAAATATTTTTGAAATGATATTTTTCTACTCTATCTATTTCTTTGGCCGATAGCCTTGTTTTTAAATTAAATTTATCTATGTGTCTTATACAATCTCTATATATAAGGCACCTAATTTCAAAAGGTTTACCTTTTCCTATTGAGTAGTCTTTAGTTGTATTAGCTCCGTGAACTTTGTTCTTCTATAGCATGATCTTCTGATATGCACGAAATTGGAGAATTCGTTATAAAATTATCTATTACATCTAAATTAATATTCCATTTATCTGAATTAGTACCATGAATTAAATACGTCCATCCCTCTGGTATTTTAACTTCTGTTTTATTCATTTTACCCTCTATAAAATAATTTACTTATATCATATCAATAACTCAAAATTTAATCAATATTATTTTAGAATTTTTATTGCTCCTGAGTAAATTTTAGCCATAATACCTATATAATCATATATACCTCTTTTATTTACATCTTTAGCTGCTTTTATTTCTATTTCTTCAATAAGTTCATCACCTATTTTTACAGTTAATGTTCCTATTCTTGTATTCTCTAGAACTGGAGATGCTAAATAATTTACTGCATTTATTTCTATTGTAGGTTCTTTGTCTGCTATTAGTTCCTTTATTTTTATATCATCAAGCTTTAATTCTAAACTATTTGCTGCTTTATCGACATATATTCTATCTTGATTAATTTGCTTCCATAGTTCAAATTCTTTTTGTATTATTTCTTCTACATTTATCTTATAAAATCTTTTATATGCATATTCTATTAATTTCATACTATCTTTTGCTCTATCTTTTCTGGTATCAGCTCCAATTACAACTATAATTAAATCCATATCACCTCTTTTTACACATGTAACTAAGCATCTACCTGCATTGTTTGTAAATCCTGTTTTTACTCCATATACTCCTTCTACAGTTCCAAGTAGTTCATTTGTATTATTTATTTGCATAGGATTACCATTTATTGATATAGTTGTGGATTTTGTCTTTACTATTTTTGCTATCGTCTCATTTTTTAGTGCATAATCAGTAATTTTAGCTAATTCAAATGCTGTAGTATAGTGTTCTGGATTATCTAGTCCATGAGGAGTTACAAAATGAGTATCTTTTAGTCCTAATTCTTCAGCCTTTTGATTCATTAATTTTGCAAATTCTTCTACACTTCCTGATGTATGTATTGCGAGTGCTACTGCTGCATCATTTCCTGATCTTAGCATTAAACCATACAATAAGTCATTTACTGTTATTTTATCATCAGTATGAAGTCCAAGTCTTGAACCTCCAGTACCAGCAGCCTTAGAAGTTATAGTTACGGTATCAGATAATTTGCAGTTTTCTACTACAATTATTGATGTCATTATCTTAGTAGTAGAGGCCATAGCAGTTTGTTTGTTTTCATCTTTACCATATATACATCTTCCAGATAATCTATCATATACTGCATATTTTTTAGAGTTTATAGTAGGCTTGGTATTTGAACTTGCTGCAGCTTCTATTTCTTGTTTTTCATTATCTTCTATTACTACTTCATCTAATTCATTTGTATCATCAGCATATGCTGGAAATGCCGACAAAGTAAATATTAATGTTAATATTGTAATTATTCTTATTATTTTTTTAATCATCTGGCCAACTCCTTTAAACATTTTTATTATTTAACTTTTTAAATTCTAAAAATTAATTTAAGTAAATTTTGTATTAATAGATTTTAATCACTAACAAAAAATCACCTATAACATTTATATGTTATAAGTGATTTTTTATGATTTATTTTGTACATAGTTAAATGATATTTTTCTAAATATTCGTTCTGATTTTATTTGTTTAATTGTATATTCATACTATATGATACATTTGCATTTGAAGTTAGTCCTTCTTTTGCTAAATCTTCATTATTTCCAAATACTCTTATTAAATTGAAATTCATTTCTTTTGGATCTTTTCCATCATCATAATATTTATCGAACAGTAAGAAGCAGTTAACTTTTTGACCAGGTGCTATTATTATAGGATTATTGATTAAATCTAGTGCAGGTCTTGTTTGATCTCCTAAATTTAAAGTAATTTCATTTGCTACATTTCCATTTCCTATTACTATATATCCATCTGTCTTATTAGATATTTCAACAGCATATTCTTCTCTTTGATAACTCATATTTTTATATAAAATATTTATTTTTAAATAGTTATCCTCACCATATTTATTATTAAATGTAGTTTTACCTATATATCCTTGATTAGATATTTTCATAACTCCATTTTCTTTTATAAGTGCTATTTTTTCACTATGTGTTTGATACCCACCAGTTGTTCCTGTTGAAAGTATATCATCCAATATATTTATGTCATATATATATACATCATTAACATTAGAATAATTTTGGATATTATATATTTTCTTATTGGTATATATAGAATCTACATATTCTATGAAATCTCCTAAACTATTACTATACATATATTCTTGGCAATCTGTTGTAAGCATATCATAAGCATTCTTATATTCCTTATTATTACAGTAATTAAAAAATGTATCTATTATATTATTTACTTCTTCTTTCTCTTCTTGTGGAACTCTGTCACCAGTATCCATTACAGGTGTATCTGGAGTATAAGTATTTATTATGTTTAATTCCTTTGGTATATTTTTTAGATAATTGTTTATAATAATTATTACTATCCATACAATAGCAATAATTATTATATATTTCCAATATTTTTTCCAAAAGTTTCTTAAAGCTAACAAAATTCTTGTTCCTGGCTTCACTATTTTTTCTTATATAATGTATAAAATTTATACATTATATTCTCCTTATATTAGATTTGGGATTTTTTCTAGCTTCCCATAAGCCACTTATAAATTTTAAAACTTTTTCATATTTTTATATTTTTGAAACGATAATTATTCATTAACCGCAAAAGATAACTTAAAGTCATTAACACTATTTTCTGTTATTACAACTTGTTGTTCTGAT
Organism: uncultured Clostridia bacterium; assembly: GCA_944392515.1. Taxonomy (GTDB): domain Bacteria; phylum Bacillota; class Clostridia; order TANB77; family CAG-508; genus CAG-793. The sequence goes on along the minus strand of CALXWV010000005.1, from coordinate 10,548 downwards.
ACTTCAGTTTGAGTAGTATCATTTAATGCGTCTCTAATTTTAACAGTTAAGATGAATACCGTTCCTTCTCTTTCTATATTTGTATATTCTACAACAATATTTTTAGGATAATTACTTTGTACATAAGTTACAAATTTATCTATAGTCGGAAAATAATTTTGTTTAAATCCATCATATAATAGGTCATATGCACTTTGATAATCTCCACTTTCTATATAAGATAAATACCTTCCAAAGTATGTTTGCATACGTTGTCTTTCATTTAAAGTGGCAACTTTATTATCTCTATTTTGCTCATCTTCTTCATTAGTTGAAGTATTATAATTAGTGTTAATTTCTTGATTTAAAGATGCCAAAGAATTTTGTTCTGTCCCATTCTTCATGTTATTTACTTCGAAATTATTATTTATATAAACCTGAAGATTTAAAGCAACTAGTATCAAAATAATAATTATTAATACTATATAAATTAATTTATTTTTTGTATTCATACTACATAATTCCTTTATACTAAATTGTTATTTGTATTAATACTGTTTTCTATTACTTTATCTAAATTATTATTTCTAAAGTTATAATAGGCTAATTGCCCAATTAATAATACAGATAAAATAACTATTATGGCAATTAAAAATTTCTTCATTATTCACCCTCTCCAATGGTCTCAAATATTCCTTTATTTGTTCCTTTATATGTAGGATACATATATGTTTCAATATCTTCTACCATTGATTTATCAATATTATACATTATTATTCTCATATCATCACTTGTTGCTGTACCAATCTGACTTCCTGCTGTAACAGTTTGACCTGCAGATACAGTAGAGTTTACTCCTGTTATAGTCATTTCCATATCTAATACAATATCTTTTTCTACATCAAAATAATCCGAACCAAATTTTTCTTTTAATGCTAGAGCATTTCCATCACTTATTGTTTTAAATTTAAGTGTTATTGAATCTCCACTTACACTTTCAACAGTTGCATCTCCAGGTGCTATTATTGAATCACCACTATTTACTGCTACGCCATTATCTAGGAATAAACCATATTGATTTACTTCTTTATATATACCATTAGTAACACTATCTACTGCATTATCTCCTTCTTCTGTATCACTTCCTATTCTTTCAACTGGCCATAATAGTACTTGTGTTAGTGGCTTCATAAAATCTTCACGAGTAAAATATTGTAATTCAATTACTAATTCTTTAAATAATCTATATACTGTTTCAGCTTCTAATGAATGTACATTTTCTAGTAAAGAAAATGCAGTAAAAGCATCATTGTAGCTTTTATTTCCATTTTCATCTTCTGTTGTAAAAGTAACTTTTTGTTTATGTATTTCCCATTCACCTGCTTCATTTGGATTATATACTTTATCTATCGTTTTTCCTTGGAATGTATATGATGATTTTCCTTCATCAAAAGCTTTAGCATTTGCAATTTTTTGTGCTGTAAGTCTTGTTCCGTCATATCTGTAGTATTCTCCTGTAAAATTATATGTTTCTCCATCTACTGTAACTGTTCCTCCTTTAAATAAAGTTTTTATTGCATCATTAGGACCAGTTACTTCTGGTTCAGCTAGTTGATAGAATACTCCTGAAGCATTTGTATATGTTGTATCTAGAATTATACTAGCGCCATTTAAATTTTCCTTCGATAAAGAAGATTCTTCATCATCTGTTGTAAACTCTACCTTTTTCTTTGCTCTTCCTGCTGTACCATATTCGAAATTTATTGTATTATAAAACCAATGTTTTGTAATACTCTCTATTCTTGGTAAATATGTTGTTGCTTCTTCCATTCCTTCTAATATTAAATCACCTAAATCTCTTAATTGGTCTGTAGTAATGCCTGATAGAGAAGTGTTTGCCAATCCTGCCTGTACTTCTTGTGCTTCATCCTGATTATTTATGTCTCTTATTTTTATATATTTATCAAAGTCTTCTGTTCTATATTGCACAACTTCTTGGTCTGATCCAAGATAATTGCTTGCAGGTTCTCTAGAAAATATAACTTTTACATTGTGACTTACACTAATTGCTTGTCCAAGTATTTTCTCTTCTATATCAGTTAAGCTAAATCCTGAAGATGTGGTAGTATCTTCTTGCGAAATTGTTATATCTACTGTACTATTATCTGTTATAGAAAAGTAATCATCTCTAACATTTGTTATAGATTCTGATATTGCTTTAAAAGCTTCATCTAGTTTTCCTGCATCTACAAATCTATTAATTTGCTCATCATCTAGATTATAAATTAACTTCAAATATATTTTTTCTATATCTTCTTGAGTAATTTCTGTATTGTCCTCTTTTCTATAAATAACTTTAAATGTTGATTGTACTTCTTGAAGTGCTATATTAACTTTGGTATTAAAAGCTCCACTTGTAGCAAACTCATATGCTAAATCAGGCATCATTGTTCCTAAATGTAGTGATAGGAATAATTCAAGTGGCTTTCCATATAAAGATGTCCAGTTCGATAGGTCAAAATAGTATTTTGTATTTGCACCTGTTCTAAGAGATGTTATTTTAAGTATTTTATTTTCTCTATCTACATCTACGTTTATGCCCATTCTTCCCTGTAGCTCTCTAAATTCTTCTGGTTCATATCTTTCATTATTTAAAGATAGAGTTGTAATATTAAGCAATCCTTCTGAAAATGCTTGTATTTCTGAATCTGGTACAATGTCTGTGCCTATCAACCAGTCTAACCAACCTGCTGGACCCGATTTTATTGCTCCCATCACATTCCAATTAGCTAGAACATATGTTGCCTCATTTTGTGCAATATATGCTTGTAAATAGTTTCTATTATCTGATAATGTTGATATTCCTACTATTTTACTGTTTGTAATTCCGTCTATACTATCTGCATTCTCTTCATTATCATATTCATAACTTGCATCTGCAAAGCCATATCCAACAACGTCATAACCCATATCTTGTAATCTTTGAGCAAGCTCTATTTGGTCTTGTTCTGTTACGCTATCAGTTACTATGCTATCACTATAATAACGTATTAGTCCATTCCAAAATTTTTGTCCAAATTCCTTTATGTTTTCAATATATGTACCTGGCATTGTTGTAAAAAATCCTATTAATCCCCAGCAAATTAAGAAGATAAGTACAATTATTAATACTTGTATAATTATTGGGAATTTTGTAATTAACCCTGTTATTTTTTTTATACGCTTTACATTTTTTGCTTGTTTTTCTACTTGATTTGTATTTTGATTTTTAGCTTGTTTTTCTGCTTTTTGCTGCTCTTTATCTGCTCCAGTTGTATTTACATTATTATCATTGTCTGCCACTTATCTTCTCACCTGCCTTTTTAATAATTTAGAATTAATGTTGATTGTTTTGATTATTTTGTTTTTCACCAAATCCATGTTTAAATTTATCTTTTATTTTACCTGTAAACCTTTGTCTTACGCCTGTCTCTGTAATATAGTTTCCTTGTACTCCTGCAACGTTTTGTTCAACTTGAGTTACTGCATCATCGGCTGATAATCCTTGAGCTATATATCTATCCATTTCATTAAGTACTGTATTATAGTAATCTTTTTCATAATCTTTTACCTGTACATCTCCATTTAATAAATCTTTTGTATGCTCTCTAATCCAGTTATCATCATGATCTGCATAAACACTAGAAGTATTCCTATAATCTTTAGCGAATTTACGAAGATTAGACTTTTCTTCCATGTTAGCTAATATATTACCACTTATACCCATACCTGTTTGGAAACCTGTAAGTCCATTTGTTAAATTACCTGTTCCTAATCCTGCAGCTCCTAAAATTATTCCAGAAGATAGTTTCATTCCGACCTTACCAACTTTTAGTCCGGCCTTTCCAACCTTCTTTGTTGCACCCCATATCGAATCCAATACAGTGTTATTTGATTTACCCTGTGGTCTGCTTACAGGTTGTGAAGTATCACTAGGTTCTGTAGGATTTGTAGGTACTGTATCACCATTAGATTGATTTGGATTTTTTGAATTATCTGGATTTGGTTGATCAACTTCATTATTTTGAATATTTTTATTTGTTGTTGTTGGTTGAGTAGTATTTGCATTGCTTTTTGAAGGTTTGCCACCTGCATATCCTTTAACAGTTTTTGTTCCTGACGCTGCTTTAGATACAAGCCCAATTGCACTGCTTACTAATGCTGCTTGTGCAATAGTATTTGCAACGCTCTTGCCTTCGAAGTGGAATATTTCCTTAACAATATCCTCTGCTTCATACATAAAGAATACCATTATTATTGCAATGACAACAGATGATAAGTCTGCTGCTGATATCGCTTCAATAGCAGTTTTTACTAATGCTATATATATAATACATTGAAATGGTTGTAATAGAATGTTATATACAAAGTTTTTAAACCATGTATTTAACGCCTGCGATTTTCCATCTCCCATTCTATCTAATGAATATGTAATAGTTATTATTGGTGCTATCATTATTAAAAATGCTATTGTAATCATACGTTTTACATATGTTGCAAAAAATACAAAGCTCATAATGGCTACCATAAAATATAATATCGTATTACCTAATTGTACTGTAAAGGATACTTCATGCATAGCATTATCCCAAAGAGAGTCCATGATTGTAGTTGATTCGCCTTTAGAAGTATCCGCTGCTTTAGCTAGTATTGCAACTATTCCATCATTAATATTAATAATGAGAATCATAATATAATGTAGTACAAATAATAATACTAGGCTCACTACCCAATCAGCTAACATTCTTTTATATTTAGCTTTTTCTTCTGCAACTGATGAAATTGCCATTCTTATTCCTACATATAGTACCATTACTGCTAATATTGCTGCTGATAAATTTCTTATAGCTACATACCATATAGATACCTGAGTTCTTATATTGTTAATTATGTCTGCTCCTGCACCAGAAGTCGCTTTTTGAAAAAAGTTTATGCTTAATATTGGAATTTGATTAAACAATATTTTATCTAGTGGAATGCCAGAAAGAAGTCCGTCTACACCATTAATTGCTAAGCATATTATTCTTAATAACAAATTTGCTATAATCATTGGTATTAGCTTTACTACCCAGAAAACTACTCCTGCTAATCCATCCATTGCATTTCCTAAACTAAATTGTGTTTCCGAAGAATTTGAATTTGAATTTACACTACTACTGTTATCTCCTGCATTCATTCCAGTTGTCGCACTACTTATTGGCTGTGCGCCTGAAGCTATTCCGTTTGAATCAACTAATCTAAAGTGTTGTAATGCTGTACTCATGCTTCCACTTGAATCCTCATTAATCACTATTATATTTGCTAATGATTCTCTTAAATTATCTTTTACACCATTATTTGTATATCCTTCTTTTAAATCTATTTGAATAAATTTGTCTTTGATTTCTAAAGATTGAACACCTTCAGTTGATATTATAGCATTATATAATTCTTGAGCCTTTTCTGGGCTATCAATACCATAACTAGCAAGTTCCTCTTGAAGTACTTTTGACAAATTTGCATCTATTTCGTCACTAGCATATATCCTAGGTATAAATAATATAAAAAACATTGTCAAAATAATTAGAATACTTATAAGTGTTCTTTTATAAAAAGTGTGCTCCTTTAAGAGTTTCATATTTTCTCCCTTCTAATCTAGGTTTTCTAAAAATTTATTTGCTCCCCTATATTTTGTTTTAGCTTTCTTTTCAAAATCTTTTATATTCTTATCTAATTTAAATAAATCTTTAGATAATTTTACGAATTTTTTATCAACTTGTGTTTCTGAAATGCTATCTTGTATTACTTTAGTTATATCATCTTTTGTAAATCTATTTTCTTTATCAGGATTTTCTTGTCTTTGTTTTTCACTCATAAATATTACTTTTGACTTTGCTCTACTAGAAATTATTGATTTAGTTGCATTATCTCCTGTAACGTCTATATTTAAGCTATCTGCTACTTCTTCTATTATACCATTTATTGAAGAATTATCAATAGACTTAATGCCATTTTGCTCTATATAATCATTTATAATAGTATCTATTTTTGTCTTGCTAGCTTCAACTAATATAATATTTTCCATTCTCTTAAATTCTGCTGTTTTTTCGCTTGGAACTTCTTTTGCAATATCATTATATTTATTTGCTATTTCATTTTCTTGTTTATTAATTGATTCAAGTAAATCAATTGATTTATATAGTTTATCTCTCTTTTTAGTATATTTTTGTGCTTTGTATTCTGCATCTGATTGTTTTTTTATTTTTCCATTAACACTCTTGTAATGTTTTTTACCTTTCGTCTTTCCTAATGTGTTAACTCCTTTAGTAAACATGGCAGAACCAACAGTAGGATCTACAACTATTAAAGGTACAGCTAAAATTACACTTCCTAATCCTGTTACAGTATTTTTTACAAGTTTAAAGTTTGCAGTATATCTCTTTTTTACATGAGACTTTAGACCGTTTCTTAGTTTTCTTCCTTTTACTCCTGTAATTCCCTTTTTTCTAGATAATATCCTTGCTTTAGCTTGATAATGAAGAAGATTTGCTACATCTTTTCCAAGTGTTCCTGCAAATTTTGCATTTTCTAGATTCTCTTTAGAATATATATTTGCTATTTTTTCATCTACTTTATTTAAAGTTTCTTTAATTTCTTCATCTTTTTCAGGGAAGTGTTTTTTAGCTACTTTATATGCTGACTTACCTGCACCTACTACTGTACTTCCTATACCTTTTGCAAAACCCCAGGTAGTTTTAATTGCATATCCTGTAAATACTGCTCCTTCAAACGTCTCTTCAATTTCTTTCTTAGCTTTTCTTTGCTCTGCAGTTTGACTTGATAAAGATGACCTTTTATCAAATTCAAATATATTTCTAAATATTTCATCTGCACTTACTATAAAGTTTAACACTATTAAAGCTATAATATAACCTGTAATTGAAGAAAAGGCTAAATCCATAACAGTACTAATGAGTACTATATAAATTACACCATGTACGGTTTGTATTAATACATTGAAAATAAAATCGAATAACCAACTACTAAAAGAAGTCCCTCTTTTTCCTGTTGTTGCATCTATTGCATATTTTGCTCCTATAAATGGAGCAATAATTACTAAAATCATTATTGTTATAAATCTTTTTAGATAAACCCATAGAAATCTAATTTTTATAACTATTAAGACTAAATACATAAAAAATGCTGGAATAGATGTACTAAGAAATACATCATATGCTCTAGTTCTAATTGTTTCATATATTGACTCTTCAATATCTCCTTCTGCTGCCCAACCAATTTCATTCATTCTTGAATCTAGTGCATCATTTAATATTTTTACTAATCCATTATTTGTATTAATTATTAAAATCATCACCATATGTATAACTAAAACAATAACTATAGCTTGTACCCAGGCTATTAGCATTGTTTTATATTTAGCTTTTGCTTGAGGAATAGTTGAAATTGCCATTCTAATTCCTACATATATAATTATAATTGCAAGTGCTACTATAACTAGATTTCTAAAAGCAACATACCAAGTAGCTATACTTTTTCTAATAATATCTACTGCACTACCCTCATTAACCTTTTCTCCTCCTGCCGTATCCGAGAAAAAATTAATATCTAATATTGGAACTCTGTTAAATATAATATCTTCAATTGTAACTTGTATTAAATTTTTATCATCTTGAGATAATAGTCCTTCTGCTTTTACTGAAATATTTGAAAAAAGAATAGTAAGTGCAAATATACAAATTAATATTCTTAATATGCTTTTGTATATATGTTTTTTCATAACTATTCTCCTTCCTATAATATAATAAATTGATACTTATTTTGCTAATTCATTCCAGTTATTAATGAATCTATATAGCTGTCTATCATTCCTGCAAATCCCAATATTGGTGCTTTAATAAATGAAATCAAAAATCCTGCTATAAAATCCATAAATCCGCTTATTCCATCAAATAGCCATCTAAATACATCAACCTTTTGATCTTCATAAACTATTGTTGGCGGCATACCATCAAATACAAATACATTAGCTATAGCATCTAAATCTACTTCTTCTGTATCCCAATCTCCAGTATCTTCATTATTATCTTCATTATCATTTTCTTCTGATTCATCTGGTAAATTAGCGCCACCATCTACTGGAGTAAAGTTAACTCCTTCAAAACTATATAAATGGGCAACAAAGTCCCAATTATATGTACTATTCATATTTCTTATTCCAAGTCCTCCATATCTATCCTCATACATATCTAGAACTTGTCCATTACCTATATAGATTGCAACGTGTTGATCTTCTGCTACTAATACATCACCTTTTTTAGCTTGAGATATATCATATATAGCTGTAAAATGAGTTCCATCATCTATATATAACGGTGGTGTTGGATCAACAAAAAAAGTAAAAGTAGAATTGCCTAGACCCATAAACCAATGAAATGCAAAACTTACCCATCCAACACAGTCAAATGCATAATATCCAGCATTAGGTCCACTTCGGTTTTCATATGTCGCTACTCTTCCGGATATACTATATGTACACTGACTTGCATGAGCATTATAAAAGTTAACAATGTCGTTTACAAACTTATCTCTAAGTTCATCTTCCGACATATTAGCTGTACTTGCTGAAGTTGTACTCGAAGCAAAAGTTACTTTAGGAGTACATGTTATACATATTATTAAAAATATTAAGGTCAATATTAATGTTTTTTTAGCTATATTTTTTAATATTTCCATTAATTCCTCCTAAAAACTTACAGATGTTCCATCATAAAATATCTTATTATTTTCTATTTTTTCTATTTCATAATTTCCTTTGCCTTGAACAATTTGATTTATGGTCATATTTTCGGCATTATACAAATATATGCCTTCATCTTTAACTCCATATACAAATTTATTTTGGCTATAAGAAATCATATTTGTAAAATTATTTATTGTCACAGATGAGTCTATTTTCTTTTTATCCCTCGAATAGAATTTAAATATATTGTTTTCATTAATTACTGTATAGTAATCTGTTTGTGCTAAATATGCTTTATCATATGGATTTCTATTAAATTCATCTAGCATTTCTCTGTTCATTTCTTCATTAAATATTAAGTTAGTATCTAATTTAGTATAAACATTTGCTGGCATTTGTTTATTTTGTTTTAAATCATCAATTGTTATACTGTCTGTTATATATCCTTGGAAGTTACTATATATTGTAATTCCATTATTACTTGCGGCCCCCATAGTAACTTCAAATCCTTGCAAAGGATACACTATATTAACATAACTATTTTTGTTATATGAATTGTATGATGCATAATCAGGATATAAATCAGTCAACTTATTTAAAAATGTATTCATGTCTCCCGTTTTGTTAAGTTCTGTTACTAGCTCACCAAACTTTTTGCTTTTTTGTTCATCATATTTATCTTTTGGATAAATTGATATTTCATCACCGGTAAAAAATATATAAAAATAATCACCTTTGTACCCAATTATATTATTAATATCATCATTAAAAGTAGGACTTCCAAGTATGTTTTCCACATTTTCTACACTGGTTGTGGTAGTAATTCCATTTAAAATTTGTCCGTTATAATTTTGTGTAAATATTATATTGTAAATTTCCGAACCTATTTTTCTAACTTTATATCCTTCGTCAAAATATATTTCATAATTATCTACTTTGCTTTCTTTAGATCCTAAATTTATATTATTATAAATCCAATTATTATTTATTATATTTGCTAATATTTGTGATGTTATTGTAAAGTTTGAAATTTGCTCATCTTTTACATTATCTATTTGATAATTTGTTTGAATATGCTCCCAATACTTAGAATCATCATTTATTGTATATGTACTTACTTCATCATTATCATTAAATTTTATTTTTACTACTATATTTTTATCTGTATCTATTAATCTAAAATTTTTTCCTTTTAGCATACCTGCTACATGACTTATAACTATTTCATATAAATTTTTATTATTAGTTCCATCATCATTTAAAGTAGGTTTACTAAAAGTAATATAAATATCTTTTTCGAAACCTTCTTCCGTAGAATTTTGCATTGAAATATATTTATGTCCATCATATTCAATTATTTCTTTTACAGAAGAAAAATCATCTATAGAAGTTTTAGGTTTATTAATATTTATAACTATTCTAGAAATAACTATAATTGCAAGCACTAAGATTATTGCTAAAATAATTAAATTTCTTTTTTTATTCAACTTTATTTTTTTCCTTATAATTATTTAGGTTTTTATCGGTTTTACCTATAAACCTAAGTGTATTTTAAAAAAATTTTTAGCTAATATTTATTTCTTTTTGAATGGTAATTTTATATCTCTTATTCCTTTTCCTTTTAATTTAAATGCATTTCTTACTATCTTTTCTGAATAATCTAAGGCAATTATAAAGATTATTCCCATAAAAGGTTCTGTTTTTGCAATTTCGCCTGCTGAATATATAAATACTATATATATAACTAAATGAATAGGTTGAATAAATATTTCCATCATCATTCTTCTTAG